>JBQCEX010000331.1:0-18783 GCA_051959855.1 Flavipsychrobacter sp.
GGTCTTTCTCATACGATTTATTTATATCGGCATGTCATCTCCAAAATTTGTTCAGCGGGAAAGGTTGTTAGAAAACGTGCTTTCAAAAATGCGTGAGAAAAATATTTCCAAATTGATACTGATCAGTAATCCACAAATACAGCAGCAAATGATACTTACATGGTCAGTGCCCGATGAAAGCCTGCTGCTCTCAGGCAGTGAAAGCGACCAACCTCAAAGAACCTTTATCATTGCTGACAATGAAAAAGCTGCCAGGGATATGGTGCCAGATAACAAGCATATGTTAGCATCTTTTGAAACTATAAATGCCACAGACTTCAATTCTACTCCTTTTAGTATAGATACTACACAGCTTTATAAAATAATGAGCTATGAAGAACTAAATAGATAACCTACGTATCTAAAAAACAAGGGCTATGAAAATTTCATAGCCCTTGTTACAATAGTTGTTTCTTTTATTTACTCAGGTGCATACTACGCTCTTTATATAGCTGGCGGAACCATGGGTCGCGCAGATTTTTAATGTAGCGTATAGCCTCGCCTGTGCTCTTCATTTCAGGGCCCAGCTCCTTATTCACATTAGGGAACTTGTTGAAGCTGAATACCGGTTCTTTTACTGCGTAGCCTTCCAGTTTCTTTTCTATCTTAAAGTCCTTCAGTTTCTTTTCGCCCATCATTACTTTGGTTGCAATGTTGAGGAAAGGCACACCGTAAGCCTTAGCTATGAACGGAGTAGTGCGGCTGGCGCGAGGGTTGGCTTCTATCACGTACACCTTACCATCTTTTATGGCAAACTGTATATTGATAAGGCCCTTAATATTCAGGCGTAGTGCTATTTTCTTAGCATAGTCCACCATTTCATCTACTTCCAGCTGGCCGAGGTTGAAGTTGGGCAATACTGCATGGCTGTCACCACTGTGTATGCCTGCAGGCTCTATATGCTCCATAATACCCATGATGTGCACCTCTTCACCATCGCATATAGCATCTACTTCTGCTTCCTGGCAGCGATCAAGGAAGTGGTCAATCAATATTTTATTGCCAGGCAGGTGCTTCAGCAGGCTTACTACACTCTTTTCCAGCTCATCATCATTTATTACTATGCGCATACGCTGTCCGCCCAGTACGTATGAAGGGCGCACCAGTACAGGATAGCCTACCTGGTTGGCTACTTCTATCGCTTCATCTGTAGTATAAGCAGTACCATAGTTAGGATAAGGAATGCCCAGCTCTTTCAGCAGGTCACTGAAGCGGCCGCGGTCCTCGGCTATATCCATATTATCGAAGGAGGTACCTATCAGCCTTATGCCTTTTTCATTCAGGCGTTTCGCCAGCTTCAGGGCTGTTTGTCCGCCCAACTGCACTATTACACCATATGGCTTTTCATGCTCTATTATTTCCCACAGGTGCTCCCAGTATACAGGCTCGAAGTATAGCTTGTCGGCCATATCGAAATCTGTAGAAACCGTTTCAGGGTTACAGTTTACCATTATGGCTTCATAGCCCATTTCCTTTATAGCGAGCAAGCCGTGTGTACAACAGTAGTCGAATTCGATACCCTGTCCTATACGGTTAGGGCCAGAACCCAGCACTATTATTTTCTTCTTATCTGTTACCTTGCTTTCGTTGAATACTATATCACCCTTTGTCTCTTTCGATACTGCACAAGGTTCGAATGTACTGTAGAAATAAGGTGTTTTTGCTTCAAACTCAGCGCTGCAGGTATCCACCATTTTATATACGCGGGTAATACCTAATTCTTTTCTATGCTCATATACTTCTTCCGCAGTGCAATCCTTTACCAACTCAGCTATCTGTTCATCGCTGAAGCCCATTTGTTTGGCATCGCAAAGCAGGCTTTCAGGCAATTTATCAAGGTGCTTATACTGACGGATTTCATTTTCCATCTTCACTATATCCTGTATCTGGTACAGGAACCAGCGGTCTATCTGGGTAAGCTCACGAACGGTTTTGATAGATACACCCAATGCCAGGGCCTCTTTAATACGGAATATACGGTCCCAGGTTGGGCGCTTCAAAGATTCCAGCAGTTCTTCAGCTTTCAGGCGGCTGGTACTGATGAATGAAAGACCTGTTGCATTGTTCTCCAGGCTCTGGCATGCCTTCTGCAATGCTTCGGGGAAGGTACGGCCGATAGCCATTACCTCGCCTACCGATTTCATCTGCAGTCCCAGTGTATCATCCGCGCCCTTAAACTTATCGAAATTCCAGCGCGGCATTTTAACTATTACATAGTCCAGTGCAGGTTCGAAGTAAGCTGATGTTGTCTGCGTGATCTGGTTCTTCAATTCATCCAGCGCATAGCCTATGGCCAGCTTTGCTGCTATCTTGGCTATAGGGTAACCTGTAGCTTTTGATGCTAGTGCTGATGAGCGGCTCACACGCGGATTTATTTCTATGGCAATAATTTCTTCTGTTGCAGGGTTCAGCGCAAACTGCACATTACAGCCGCCGGCAAAGTTGCCCAGGTCTCGCATCATGCGTATAGCCGTGTTACGCATCAGTTGAAACGCTGTATCGCTCAATGTCATTGCAGGGGCCACGGTTATACTATCACCCGTATGGATGCCCATAGGGTCAAAGTTTTCTACCGTACAAATGATGGCAACGTTATCATTACTATCGCGCAGCAATTCCAATTCGAATTCTTTCCAGCCCAGTACTGCTTCTTCCACCAGCACTTCATGCATAGGTGATGCAGTAAGACCACGGTCCAGCGCTGCTTCCAGGTCGTCTTTACCATGTACAAAACCACCACCTGTACCACCCAGCGTGAAAGAAGGACGAATAACAAGTGGGAAACCTATTTCCTGTGCGTATTCTTTACCTTCCAGCATTGAGTTCGCAGTGCGGGCTTTAGCCACAGGTATGCCCATTTCTATCATCCACTTACGGAAGAGTTCCCTGTCTTCAGCTTTATCTATGGCTTTTATATCTACCCCTATCAGGCGCACATTGTTGCGTTCCCATATGCCCAGCTCATCTGCTTCCTTAGCAAGGTTCAGCGCTGTTTGGCCACCCATGGTAGGCAGCACGGCATCTATTTCATTTTCTTCCAGTATTTGTTCAATGCTTTCTACGGTAAGCGGAAGGAGGTAAACCTTGTCGGCCACAATAGGATCGGTCATAATGGTAGCCGGGTTTGAGTTTATCAGAGTAACCCTGATACCTTCTTCCCTAAGACTGCGGGCAGCCTGGGAACCGGAATAGTCAAATTCGCAGGCCTGTCCGATAATAATGGGGCCTGAACCGATAATAAGCACACTTTTAATAGAGAGATCGCGCGGCATTTAGCTGAAAAATGAAAAAGTAAAAAAATGTAGGGCGCGATGAGCAGATACAAAAATCGGGCTCAACGCCCGAGGCGCAAAGGTAGTAAAAAAAATTAATTATCGGACTTAGAATTTGGCATAAAAAATGTTCATTATATTGTTAAATATTTCCTTATGAAGAATACCTACCTGCTTAGTATTTTGCTTCTTACTTCATCCCTATACGCATGTAAGGTGAAATGCAATTCCAATCCGGGCTTTTGTCTGAACTATGATGGCTTCGACAGTGTTGAAAAATCGGTAGCTATACTGGAGGTGTATCAAAAGAGTACAAACTTTACCGTAAGGGAACAAGTGTATCAACTGGCTGATACATATAAAGTAAGTAATGATACCACTTATCAACAATACTTTCAGTTAGACGTAAATCATGACTATATTGTAAACTTACCGTTAGCGAAGCGAATCTTTAAAATTCGCGACTTAACGTATCATCAAATTTCAGGCCCATACCCGGGTAGTGACTGGACTTGTGATAATGCAGCATCCTGGTATGTAAATGACGTTGCCCATGGATTTGGTGGAGTAGAGCCTGAAAAACATGGATATGATCAGTGCGCTACAATCTATCTGTACAAATCATATCCCAATCGCAGATAATTCTCTTACTCTATGAAAAAACTTTCAATCCTATCTCTGCCTTTGTTGCTACTTTATTTAACCTCATGTTGGAGAACGATGCAGTGTGTTAATGCTTCGCAACAGCTTCAGTTTATTGGGTTTGACAGTATAGAACTCAATAGTGTAATCTTATATAAATACCAAACAGGTAATACATTTTCCCAACTAGTCGATTCATTTGATATCGGTACAAATAATTATAAATGGGATCACTATTATGGCGGCTATTATCCTGATTCATTAATCATTACACCTTCAATGGTTCATAAACCATACGATACACTTTTAACTATTAATAATTTCTACGATTGGAAAATTTACATCCCTGCTACTGGTAAACGTTATTTTATTAGCGATGTAAAATATGATCAACAGACAAAAAAAATAAGATCTGGATGGGAACTTATCGGCCAAGCTTGTTTTAACAATACTTCCTATTACTTAAATGATACCTTATTTGTCCTCAGCAATGATTCTCTTGATAATAAATTCGACAGGTACGGTTTCCAAGATCGTGGATATATAAGTATTAAATTGTATAAATAAGAGAGCTTCCTTTTCAAGATTTTTTACTTTAGAGAAAATTCAAGCTCATATTTTACAATATAATATCTTTAGAAAGAAGGCATTTTTTTGTCTTTTCTTCTAAATCTGAGCTAATTTTTCTGCAAAGTTGCCATTATTCTAACTTTTTTCTGCTGAGGAGCTTTTATGGGATTATTTAAATTTTTGACACAAGAGATCGCAATAGATCTGGGTACCGCCAATACCCTTATCATACATAACGACCAGGTAGTTGTAGATGAGCCATCAATAGTAGCCATAGACCGTACTTCTAATAAAATAGTAGCGGTAGGTAAAAAGGCGATGATGATGCACGAAAAAACCCATGAAAATCTTAAAACCATCCGCCCGCTGAAAGATGGTGTGATAGCAGACTTTAATGCAGCAGAAGGTATGCTGCGTGAAATGATAAAGTTGGTATATCCTAAAAAACCATTATTCCCGCCTAGCTGGAGAATGGTAATATGCATCCCCTCAAGCATCACAGAAGTAGAAAAACGTGCCGTACGTGACTCTGCCGAACAAGCAGGAGCTAAGGAAGTATATATGATACATGAACCTATGGCTGCTGCCTTAGGTATAGGTATAGATGTAGAAGAGCCAACGGGTAATATGATAATAGATATAGGCGGTGGCACAACCGGTATATCTGTAATAGCATTGGCAGGTATTGTTTGCGACCAGTCAATACGCATAGCAGGGGATGAATTTACTGCAGATATAATGGAAGCAATGCGCCGCTACCACAGTCTGATGATAGGCGAACGTACAGCTGAACAAATAAAAATACACGTAGGCTCTGCATTAAAAGAACTGGATACCCCACCGGATGATATAGCAGTAAATGGCCGTGACCTGGTAACAGGTATACCAAAACAAATAATGGTATCGTACCAGGAAGTTGCAGAAGCGTTGGATAAATCAATTTTTAAAATAGAAGAAGCAATACTTAAAGCCTTAGAAAGCACACCACCGGAACTGGCTGCAGATATTTATCGTCGTGGCTTATATCTCACAGGTGGTGGTGCACTGCTGCGTGGCTTAGATAAACGTATTGCTCATAAAATAAAGCTACCTGTTCATGTAGCAGATGACCCGCTACGTGCAGTGGTGCGCGGTACAGGCATGGCGCTGAAAAATATTGTGAAGATGCCTTACTTAATGAAGTAATCAATTTATTATCTGCATATAAAGCGTGCGCAACTTTATCCTGTTCATACGCCGTTTTTTTAATCTCATCCTTTTCCTGGGAGTAGAGATTGTGTGTATTATTCTAATAGCACGTACTAATACTATGCAGGGTACTGACATCATAAGTTCTGCCAACACAGTAGCCGTTATATTGTATAAAAAAAAAAACGACGTTGTCTATTATTTTGGACTGCGCAAAATGAATGATAGCCTTATAAATGAAAATACCAGGTTGCGGAAACAGATCTCGGCACTGAAAAGTATCGATACTTTAAAAGATACTATTGTTAAAAAGATTATTCCTTCAACTGATACCAACACACACATTATTCACTACGCAGATTATTTTTATCGCACTGCGTATGTAATAAACAATTCAGTAAGTGCAGCAAACAATTATATAACTATCAATCGCGGCAGCAATGATGGTATTGCTAAAGATATGGCAGTACTCTCAGGGACTGGCCTTGTGGGCCTTGTAGTTCACGTATCACCACATTTTGCAGCAGTTATATCTATATTAAGTATTAAACAACAAGTAAGTGCCAAACTGAAAGACGGGACAAGCAGCTTTGTAAATTGGGAAGGCAATAAACCTGATGTATTGATAATGAAAGATATTCCTATGCAGATAAAGGTAAAACCGGGAGATTCAGTTTTTACAACCGGCTATTCGCTGCACATACCTGGTGATATAATGATAGGCACTGTATTTAAGTTGGAGTATGTGAAGAAAAACAACATGCAGATACTATATCTGCGTCCAAGCACTAATTTCCGTAACCTGCAATATGTATATGTCGTAGGCAACAAAATGGCAGAAGAGAGAAAACGATTGGAGGACTCAGTAAAAAGCAAACCATGAGTGTTTATCTGAAAAACTTTTTACGGTTTTGTTTCATTATGCTTATTCAGATATTGATACTGAATAAGATAACACTACGTTGGTGGTCACAGCCATCAGGTTTTCCAATTTTCATACCATATGTTTACCCGCTATTTATTTTATTGCTCACATTCGAAACACCAGTCTGGCTGTTAATAATACTTGGTTTCATAACTGGTATTACTGTCGATACCTTTATGAATACAGCAGGTATCCACGCTTGTGCAACAGTTTTTATTGCCTATCTGCGTACCAATGTTCTCAATGCATTATTGCCAAAAAATTTATCGGAGTACCCTAATCAATCTCCATCCATAAAAAATATGGGATGGATGCCATTTTTAGTGTATAGCGGCTTTTTAATACTCTTGCACCATATCGTTTTTTTCACAATAGAATTATGGAATTTGTCCAATATTGGATATTTGTTATTAAAGATTGCTGCTTCTGTCGTTACTTCTATGCTATTTGTTTTGGCATACTTACTCTTATTTACTCGGCAGGCTACCAATAGGGGTTAGCATATTTTCTATGGCTAATATATGGCGTAATAGTCATTAAAAGAGTTCTCAAGCTTAGCTTGCTGTGCATCCGTTAGCTTGCTTGCGTATTGTACGAAGTCGGTAAAGTAACCATCAAAATATTTTGCATTAAAATCTCCAATTCTACCAATGCTATAATTATAAGCAATACCGCTATTAGCCGTGGCAATCCCGTTAGTATCAACAGGTGAACATACAACACCATTACCTCTAAATTCGTCTGTCCTTACACCGCTTGTATAACTATCCGATATTAAGACCATTTTATTTGCAACAAATACTATGTTTTGATAGTCATAAGAATAAGCTGTTCCGGTACTGTGAATCCAATTAGGATAGCCGTTTGCACCAAAGTGGTTTATATAACTTCCACCCCATTGTTGATAGGAACTTCCTGTACTATCTCCTGAGCCATATACAAACATTGGGTTTATTAGATTAGTTACACTATAAGCGCAAAGTATTGTATAATTAGCAGGCTTCCCAAGCACTGTACCAAATGTCAGGAAAGTAGAAGAGGCCGCAACAAACTGTATGACAGGTTTACCATTTTGCACATTCAGCACAAGTATCGGCTGATTTGCCGCGGTTGTCTGCGTGGCATTATGGCCATTGCCGCTTTGGTCGTACAGGGTGGTAATATAGCCCGTGCCAGCGCCTACGAAGGCGCTAAAGGCCGCTACGTTCAAATCCAGGCCGTTAAAGCCAATATCCTGCTCTGCATTATCGCTGCTGCGGCGTATGCGCATACACTTGCCCATGTACCCACTATATAGTTTGCGCACACCTACGGCTACAGCAGCGCCTCCTATTATGTCCAATGGCGGCGGCACAGATATTTTATAAAAGGTCGTTATCATTAGCTGAAAGATTTATTTACCATCACGTAAAACGTGGTGCCATTGTAGTATATGCTCACCAGGTCTATAGCATTGGCTGCAGTGGACAGGCCAACAATACCGCCGCCGCTGTTCACCACCTTAGCGCCTGTCAACGCCAGTGTGCGGCTACCTGTAGCGTCCTGCACTACCTCCAATAGAAAGAACTGCCCGGCCTGCATGTTCTGTATATTCAGCGTGGTATTACCCGTTAGCACAAGCTTTGCCTGCTGGCCTGCTGTTATGTCCCAATTGGTAGTTGCGGCATAGGTTAGCACCTGCATACCAAAGGTCACATTTGCTATGGGCACAGTTTCATTTTTCAGAAAGCAGCTATCCAGCACATCTCCAAATTGTTGCTGCGTAGGTTGGCCGCCTGTGGGGAAATAGCCTTTTAGTGTTGTACGGTCTTTTATAGACATTTTAATTGATGTTTAAATAGGTCAAGAGATTAATCTAGAGGAATGATAATGTTAAAAGTTGTAGAATAATCTGCAGCTCCCTTCCTCGCTAAAACTTTTAGCTCACCACTTGTTTGTAACTTTAAACTGACATTATTGATGTAATCTAACCCTGTTGAATCTTCCAGCATCGACAAATCGTACCAGGCATTTGAATGCCAATGAATATCCTGGGCCAAAGGCCTGTATTTCGAAGTTAAAGTGATTATTGTTTGTTCTGCAGGTGGTGACACAATACTAGCTGCGATAACATTTATTACACCCCTAATCTGAAGCGTATTGCTCATAAAGCTTTTACGATAATAAATGTCACCTGTTACTCCCGTTAAACCGGAAATGACCACGTGTGTTTCATCCGGTTCTTTCAGTGAGTTATCAAATCGATAAATCTTAGTCGAGGCAAATGATATAAATGTTGCTGTTGTAAGATCGGTATTTTGTCCTATAGTTATTGTTCGAGATATTTTTGATCCATGCGTACTTCCGTCGCCATAAGAAACAGGTGTGTCAGATTCAACAATGCCAAAACCGTAAGATTGGCCAAGAGGTAACAACGGTCCCGGCACCGCAGTTGCTACTGGCAACTGTAACAACTCACCATTATACAAAAGCCACCCCGCACTGTAGGTTTGAGTACTGCTATTATATTCCATTCCTGTTATTACTACGGGCGTGTTAGGCGTATCTGCAAGTGAAGGTGGCAGACACTTTACACCAAGTGCTTGCATTACGGCTATGCTATTTTGCTGCATCCAGTCGAGCATATCCTGCGTAAAGGGAAACCCTCCCGCCTTCGTTAAATCAAGTGTATTCATGTTATATATTTACTATTGCAAAATTGTATTTAGAGGCCAGACGAAATTTGTTAATAAGTGCCTTCATGTATACCAGATCATAAATAATGATAGCGGGAACCTGCACTATAAAATCATAATTACTTATAGTCTCTTTATCAGTATATAAATACACGGGCTGCGCCTCAGCATCGGTATATACATATTCAGGCTTCAGCTCATTGCCCAAGTATATGTATATTGGGTCTAAATATGTTGGGTCAACTACGCGGATGCGCCTAAGCGTATTATCAAATGTATCATTTAACACTGCCTGCATATACGCTACCTGGCTGCTGTGGTTTATTATATACAGGTTATCGTAGCGCTGTGTCATGAAAGCATTGTAGATATATTGCACCGGGTTAATGAGCGCAGTAAGCCAGCTTACCATTTTGACATTGCGTAGCTGCTTAGGTACCAGCAGCTTTACCAATGCATTATAGTCAACATCAAATAATGCCATGAGGTATAAAGTTTAGTGTCAGGTCTGTAGTTCTATTATATATTTTCAAATAGCCTGCATCAGGTATATAACCTATATCTGTATAAGTAGGAAATAGTGTTACATAAGGACGAATACCATAGTTTGCCTGTGCGTTTGTCAGTTCGGGTATTATTACACCGTCCACAGCCTTCAGCGCTTCCAACAGTTCGTAGTTTACATACAGGCCGTTAAAATCAATGTTCGCAAGGAAAGCGTCTATAGCGTCCTGCACGGGTGTATTGGCCGTGCCGTCCAGCCTTGCTCCGGTACCATCCAGTACAAGGGCATCATAGTATATGTTCAGGCTAAGCTTTAAGCTATCTGGATTGCCGCTTGTTATACTCAGTCTTACTCCCGCATCCTTTATCTGCTGCATGTATGCTGTAAAAGCAGTAAGCTGCGGTGTAGATAACGGTGCAAGACTACTGACGTTTAGCGTTGCTACTTTTATGCGCAGCCCTTTTATACCATCCGTGTACTCTATAGCTGCTGCATAGTTCACTATCTGCGCTGTGGGGTCTATTATGCTATAGGTGTCGCTGTCCACTGCCAGACTATAGCCATACTGAAAAGCTTTTGCTATAGTCACATACCATTGCAGAGTATGTGGTTTTTGCGCAGCTATTATGCCCTTTACCTCGTTTACGTGTAGGTCAAAGTAGGTTTCTAATGTCCACTGGCAAAAAGCTACTATGTATGTCCACAAGCGCCATATAGCCACATTGCTTGTGCTACTCAGGTCGCTTAGGTTCGGGTCTGCTGTCTTAGCGTCTATTATTGCCTGTTGTATTTGTGCTATTGTTCTTGCCATGTTATGATACTTTAAAATCCACTTCTATTTGCCAGTAGCCGATACCTAAATACAAATCAGGATCGTCGCCTGTGCCTATTATTACATCGTTTTGCTTTATATAGCTAAGCTGTGCCTGGTCGACAATTGCATCTGAAGGAATAGCATAATCATCATTGACATGTGGTGCATCAGTTATTCCTTTACCGTTTATTGCAAGAATCTGGAATACTGACTCAACAGTACCTGTAGTCATTATAGCTACATCCATCATCGTTTGATTAGGGGTAATACGCATCTATATTTATATTTCCGTTAGCTGTTAATTGTACACTTTTCACATTCATACCATCACGAGTATATTCTATATTGGTGGCTCTTAACAGGTCCTGAGCATTGTCATTGTCCAGGTAGTTGAATATTCCCACACAGATAGTAGGGTTTTCCTTAAAGGTTCCTTTGTCATTTATAAGCAATTGCCGCTGGTGCTGGTAAGTACTCTCCACATTGGCAAAGTCGCCGTTTTCTATATCCAGGTCATCATTTAAAAGACCTATGTCCATCATTCTTATCGGCATACTATTGCAGTTTTGCTATTGTGTTTGTTGTAACTACAGCACTTACAGCACCGCCTGTGGCACTGGTAAGATTAGGCTGATATATGACATCTGCGCTTTGCACAAATTGCTTTATTGCGTTAGCGAAATCAGTTATTTCCGTCTTTTGCTGATCCGAGTAATTGGGTATATTTTTCAGCATTGCGTCAATTAAAATATTTATATCAAGTGCCATTATATTAAAAGATTGTTTAGTCGCATTTGTAATTCCTGCAGGGCAGATAGTTTGCTTGATGGAGTAGTAGTGCCTGCACCATTTGAAAAGGTTTGCTCTATCAAAGCGGTCAGTAAATCACTCATGATTTTCGTCAAGCTTTCACCATTATGAGTTATACTGTAGCCACTTTTATCTATTGTAAGTTCAGTTGCACCGATATTCAATAAAGCCTTATCAATATTGCTGGCTCGTATTAATGCATATTCTCCCGGACCATCAACACTTCCAATTATAACATTACTACCTACTGAAGGAATAAGGATCAAGCCATTCAGGTTCGTGCCTACTCCATTTAGCAATACGGTATCTAAATTCGTATCGTAATCTGTAGGCTGCACGCTCATTGTTGCCGTAGCTTCATCTACACTTACTACCGTCCCCGACAGTATTTCATAAGGCTTAGCCGAAAGATGCTGTAAGCCGGTTTTTATTTTAGCTGCATTCTTACTCATTATTTACTTGCTGATTTGCGGGCCAATATCTATTATTCGTCTTGCGCCTCTTATGCCATATACAACTTCTATTCCTTCTACCAGGTAAGTCCCGTTTCTTTCTGCATACTGCGTGTCTTCTATATATGCTTTGTAGCCGGGAAGTGCATAAGGTTGAAGAAAAGCATTTATTCTACCTTCATAACCGATATAGCTGAATCGTTTCTGTTTTTCCAATGCAAGCGCTTTCAATATTGGCGATGCGGCAATATGGTTTAGCAACTTTCGGTAATTTCTTATGATTGTCTTTTCTGTGGCTGATGATGATTCGCTAAGCTTTTCACCGGTAGACAGTTTTTTACTAAAGTTGACTTTAACTGCATCATCTTCAGGCACACGCACCTTCAGGCTGTTGTCTTTTACAACATTATAGCCAAGTTTGTACTTAACTGTTGACAGATTAAAAGTATCATTACCATTCGAGCAGGGAGTATATACCAACCCGGCCCACAATACATTCGGTTGAATGAAAAAGATAGAAATGCAACCATCTGTTTCTTTTAATATAAAGTCTATCACCTGTGCTGCTGTCCAGTTAGAGATTACAACATTACTAAGGCTTATATCCGTATTAACCTGTAAGGTAATGCCCAACCCATCAACTGCTTTTTCCAGTAGATCTTTCACTGATATAGAAGGCCATGAACCTTTAATATTATTTCTCCTCAGTCTATAGCTATACCCTTCACATTCTATTTCAAGGGGCATGTTCAGGTTTCTCCTTTTAATGAATCCTCTGAATTCTTCCTTTAGGTCATCGTTATATCCCAGGCTAATGCTAATAGGGTCACCATCATTAAACTGATTCCCTGTAATAACACGTTGCGGATTGGAGCTATTGATCTTAGTGCGCAGATAGCTTATAGATGGAAGCATAATTGTCGCAGTATCTATATAACTATGTATACTTTTTTTTATTACTACCTGGTGTACACCGGTAAACTGCAATTGTTTTCCTGGCACCCCTATTGAAATAGAACTTTTTAAAACAAACATTATATTTCATTTAAGCTGAAAATCTCATCACTTATTAATTCTATCTCATAGGCACGTATATCCTTTGCACCACGACTTTCAGGAAAACTAATAGAGATCATCACCACTTTATCACTGCCACCCCTTTCCGGTGTAAGCAGGAAAATATCAGTTAACGCACATTTTATAAATAAGGGTGCTTGCATTTTAAACAGATCATTAAGCATTGCAATACCATCTTCCGGCCATTGCTTATCTGCGCTGATTATTAATCCACGAATAGTAATGCGATAGTCCTGTGTATTTATTAGTTCCTTTACTGTACCATTACGTTCAGTTAAAGGTGTATCCACAATAGTTTTGCGACATTCGATTCTTACAACAGGATAAGGCAATGCTACATAAGAGGTCGTGTCTGCACCCAACCATACCGGCATAAAGAATTCTCTGCCAAAAGCATCGTTATCTATAAGATCAGTTCCTCTTTTTGCCAGTGTATTATCTGGAACCTGCTTTGAAAAATTAAATGCCTCGCTTTTATAGCCGAATTGTTGTTCGAAAAGCTGTGCTATACTAAATGATACTTCAGCCATTGTTAGTCGTGTATTGCGTTTGCACTGTTAAGAATTTCAAGAAAGATCTCTTCTACCTTCTGCTTGAGATTATCATAGCCTTGCTGAATATTCTGGGCATGGATGCTGAAGTTTTCAATAAAGGCTCTGTTGATATTGATATTAATGACTCTACCTTCCGCTTGCGACATCGTTGATGTTGCATATTGAGGTTCATAAGCAACTTGCTTATCTCGCAACGACGATTTAGATTGAGTGGCTTGCTTTTTTTGTGCTCTTTCTTTAGCAAAATGCTCGAACCCTTTTATTTGCGTTTCAGCGAAATTGGCTGTATGATCAACTGCATTAATAGTTTGCCCCCCGATTAGCTTATAATTTGGAACAAATTTCGGCTGACTTTGAATTTGAGCAGCTTTCTTTTGTGCTGCAAGGATATTTCCCTTAGTTTGGATCTCAGCATAATTCAATGTATTATCCACAGCATTCTGCAGTTTAGGTATTGAATTGTAATTTGGTACAAATGCTGGTGCTTGTTCAGTCTTGAACCTTATACTGGCGTACTTTGACTCACGCGCTGCTTTCCCTTTTAATTCTTTGCCAGTTCTTGGATCTATCGATATTACTTCAAAATTATTCTTTGTTATTGGAAGCATAGAATTATCATAGTAAGGCATAGGTGGCAAGGGATATGTTTTACTATTACCTGAAGTCAACTTCTTTAAAAGATAAATACCGCCTATTGCCAGAGCAACCTCGGGAGCCAATGCAAGCATACCTGCCTCCACTCCTAATCCCCCTAACCCTGCTGCTATTTCACCAAAACCAAAATCACCTAACATAGATGTAAAGCCTTCACCAACAATTTCACTCATTCCGCTTGCCCCTTCCTCAATTAGGTTATTTTTTAATAACGAGCCGATCCCTCGCTTAAGCACTTCTTTGGATAAAAATCTTTTCAAAGGGGTACGCTTAAGCAAAGATTGTACACCTGTTTTAGCAATTCCTTTAAACAGGCTTTTACCTATTTTCAATGGGATATTAGATGTCACGCCTTCGCTATTATTTTCAACGAATGCAAAGTCATTTGTTTGCCGGTTTTGCCTTACAATTTCCAGCTTCCGTGTGATTCTTCGGTTTACTGTTTGTAACGTGTTTTCATTGATATTAACAGAGCTAATTTTAATATTTAAGGCTCTGCTGCTAATACGCAAAAGACTGTTGTCCAGATCATTCACTTGCGCAATAGTATCTTTTAATCTTTTCTGCGTTTTAAGTGCAGCTGCATCTATTGTATCAAATGCAGACTGAGCGGAAACTGCTACCTGAAGCCATGCGCTATTCATCTCATTTATTTGCTGTAGCAGTTGTACTATGTCGTTCATGTCTGTTGTCATTTATGTTTACGTATAAATGCGAGCTGCGCTATTTTTTGTGCAAAGGCTTCGTCGCTAAGACTTTTATGATCAAGGCCCGGTAGGTAGTATTCAAGCAGGGTTTCAAAGTATCCCAGGAAGTCGTGCGCCGGGCCACCACGCGCCTCCTCTATAAGTTTACCAGCTTAGCTTTTTTGCCATCCATTTTCACTTTTATCTGCTGCACCAGGCCAAAGAACATCTGGTCGTCATTTATCACTTCTTCACTACCACCAATAAACGTCAGTCGTGCCAGCTCTTCATACATATCAAGTGCTGCATCTGACGATGCCTTGCTCATAGCGCAGTTCATTTCCTGCCTGCTGGGATTTTTGAAATAGCCAATGTGATCATCTACCACTATAGCATAAATGCCTTGCTTGTATTGTTGTTTCCAGGCTTGTACCTGTTCCTCACTTTGCTTTCCTATTAGTTGTTCTGCTGTTGCCATACTGTGCTGTTATTAGGTTAATTTTTTGTCGGGTTAAGACGCAGGAATATAATAGGGAGTGTTATTTCCATGTGCTTTGCGCCTTGCTCCCATCCCAGTTCGAAATCTTTTATCTGTACGCCTACCAATACATCCGTTTGCAATTTCCTGTTAGACTTGCCTTTGTAAGTAACCTGTACGTCAAATTCCAGATCCAATACGTCTTGTACACCTGCAGATAATGCCGCTGCATGCAGATCATCGAGACAACCTTTCAGAATTTTTATCTCCCCTTCATAAGAACGGTTACCCGATTGTATTGCTATTGGCTGATCGCCGGCAGCATAAAGAGATTCTTTGTCTTTTGAAGCCTTATATTTTATACCGCGTATTTTAGTGACAATGGCACCTGCCAGCAACACTTCCATATCGGCCCATTCGCATTCTTTACTATTGAAAAAATCCATTTGTTGTTTAGCTTTTTACTGTTAATAATTATTAGCCGTTAGCAGGGTTGCTGAAACCGAGGGTTACGTTTATTTGTGAGCTGTAGCCTACCGGTGTTATTTTCAGCACTACGTTTACTGTATTTGTGGCCAGTACATTTTGGGTTGGGTCAATAAAACAATCCACGCCGCTTACTTCGTTGTTGGCTGTCATGGTAAGGTTCACCTGGTTGATGATCTGCTGCTCCAGGTATTTGCAATAGCCTGCATTCAGGGTACCATCAGTATTTACAGGCACTTCATTGTCCACTTCTTCTACATAGGTGGCATAGGCCAGTATATGCGCCTTGTCTATTACGCGGCCGCGGGCTATGGTGTCGAAGTCATCTGTAGTATTGGTACAGGTTGGGTCGCCGGTGAAGTAGAAGCCGCTCTTGTTAGGGAAGGTGCGGAAGGTGATAAATGCTTTGTCATTCAGCACACTTGTATCTATATACTTATCAGCTGATGTGCTGCCTATGTATGCAGTGGTATTAGTCAGCGCACCTGTCTTAACACGCGATATTTTACGCTGTACAGGTATTACAGCCAGGCGGCCTAACAAGAGACCAATTGCTGCAGCTGAGCCACTTGCAGTATCACCTATCAATATGGCTACACGGTTGTAATTGTGTGTGGTCATATCAGTGAGTGCTGTAGCTGTACCGGTATAAGAGGTACCGCCTATTACTGCACGGAAAGGTGTTTCCTGATCGAAGAATTGCTCTGCCAGTGTTTGCATATCGCCGGCAGCTGTATATACATCATCATTGATACCTGCTGTAGTGGTGAGGCCTGTACCGCCGGGATATACAGCTGTGTCATCTGTCATGATGCCCAGCACTTTTATTTTACCTGCTGCAAAATTCAGCAGCTTAATGGCACCAGCAGCATTTGTTTTATCTGCTATATCTTTCACCTTCATGGTAGATGGTACCAGCATTAGGTATAGCTGTGCACCATCTCCGGCTTCATCATAAAATTCTTTCACCTGCCTGTAGGCAAATGGGTTGGTAGCTGACACCAGGCCTTGTGTTGCTGCATCGCTAAGGCTGGTTACCAGGAAAGGAGTGCCTGCTACTATGCTACCTGCACTTGCACCGGTAAGCACTGCGCCTGCCACGCCGTCAGCAGTCTGTATTACGCCGCCTAATGCGCCGTTGGCTAAGGTTATATTTACGTTAGGTAATGGCATTTATATGCTTTTTGTTCTGTTGTTAAATGTTGTTTTATCTATTCTTCAGTGTCTATATCATCCAGCTCTTCGCGGGTCACTGTGAGCACGTCATCATTATCCAGGTGGCTGGCATGGTTGCGTGCATCATGCTCACGGAAGAAGGCAAAGCCATCAGAGGTGAAATGAAATACATCTACATTAGGATGATTATCGAAATAAGATTGAATGTTATCGTTCATGGTTGTTTGTTTATTGGCAGTGCTACTCACTGTCCCCGGCGGTTCCGCATTGCTGCGGAACTCCGGTAAACAAGTGGCACAGAAAGCAACATCATTCTATGAGGGTTTACAGTTGGTCATATTATCCTGTGCTGACAAGGGCTGATAGGATAGAAAAGAAATGATGATTGCCTTATGACCTGCTATTAGAAATAGGATTGGCTTAGTGGCTTGCTGTAACATACTTGGCCTGTGTGTAGAGGTCATACAATGGTTGCTTCAGCTTATTGCCGTCAAGCTCGGCGGCGAGCAGGCTTGACAACTTCAGCAATATAGCATCCTGCAGCTTGGGGTCGCGCTGACTTAGCTGCTGTACAAAGCATTTCAGCTTGTCGTTCAGATCGGTATATTGCTTGCAGCTGTCTACTATACTCAGTGCTTCTGTTATCTTGTTCAGCGCATTCAGCAGTTGCGTACGCAGCACATCGTCAGCAGTGCCAGGTATGATGGCCGTAATAATGTCTGCAGCCGGTGAGCTTAGCATTGTTTTCAGCGTGGTTGTTATCTGCAGGGCAGTATCTATATGTGCATCCACATATTGGTCAAATTGTTTCAGGGCAGATTTTATTTCTGCATTCACTTTTGTACAGAACATTGTATCGGGTCTAAGGGTTGTTTAATTTTTGTTCGTATTCAGCTCCAGTGTACGCAGCCTGCCGGAAATGTCATGCAGCCTGTGGTGTATCATTTTGTCCTGCTCCTGCAGCTCGCGTATCTGTTGCTCTTGTATGGCACTGGTCTTCGTTAGCTGTTTCAGTTCGCTCACTATCTCATCCAGCTTTTTTATCACCTGGTCCATTACTGTCTTTATCACAAAGCCCAGTACAGCAGCCAGCACACTTACTACGGCAACCAGTATCCATATCTTCACTTCAGATATCATAACACACAGATCATTGAGTTAGTGAAAGACTAAGCTGATTGCACGATAGCTACAATACCTTTTTCATCGGCGCGGCGCTTGCGGCCACCCATACGTACTGATACGCTGTAGATATCACCATAATATTGCGGGTCGCCTATCTTTTCGAAGAAAGTGATGTCTCCCAGTGCACGTTCTATAGCATTCATCTGCCAGCAAAGCACTGCGTCGTTATCATCAGCGGCTGCGGCTGCGCCTACTGCTTTTACTACAGGCGTTGTGCTGTTATCAAATACCAGCACATTGCTGCGCATCATGATCTTGAAGCCGAATAGCTGGCCCAGCACACCATTCTTAGCATCAAAAGCTGAAGAGAAATCGCGGTACTGTGTTTGTGACATATCGTCTGTCAGTTGCTGGAACATATCGGCGCTCAACAAGGCGTAGCGTTCTTCCAGCGGTACATTCTGTTTGTTCAGCGTCAGCTGTGCATATTTCAGATCGGTGGTGGTGAATTTTTTACGGGTACCTGTTGTACTGTCCAGGTGGGAAGCTACTGATGTACCTGATGTGCGGATGATATTGGTAGCAGCAGCAGGTGCCCAGGCTACCAGTATATTATCAGCGGTGATCTGGCGCAGTGCTGATTCGTATTCATTCA
>JBQCEX010000332.1:0-3989 GCA_051959855.1 Flavipsychrobacter sp.
TGGTTCATTCCAGAACTTCAACTGATATTAAAGCATATGACATCATGATGAGTGGAATAGATACCAAACCAATCATATCAAGTGCTGGCACATTTACATCATTCGGGTCTTACAGTAATGGCGAGATGGCGATCTCTCCGGATAGAAAGAAGCTTGCATTAACTGATCAGAATGTGATGTTTGTTCCTCCTTTAGGCACGGAAATGTGTGATTTTGACCCGGCTACGGGTAAGGCATCCAATGCCATTATGCTGGATTCTTTAGGACTAGATGAATCGGTTTGCTTTTCACCTGATAATTCAAAGTTGTATGTTTCTCAATACGGCCCTGCATATCCGTATGGTGCTCTAGTGCAGTATGACATAACCCTGCCAACGGCAGCAGGTATAATCGCATCGCAGGTAGCAATAGCAGACAGCTTTGAAATATGTTCTGTGGGTTGCGGGGCAGCAGGTGAGATAAGGGCCGGCCCTGACGGAAAAATATATTGTACTGCAAATGCAGACAGTACGGGCATTACGCAATATTTAGGATGCATTAATAATCCTAACCTTGCAGGTACTGCATGCAATTATGTAAATAATGCTATTGCCTTTCCCGCTGCTGTTAGCTACCTGGGCCTTGCCCAGGCTTTAGGAACACAATTTGTAAAACCATTATTGGCTGATACCACGTATGACCGTAAGGACACTAGTATATGTGTGCCTGGTATAGCAGACCATATAACGCTTCAAGCGCCTTCTGGATATACGAATTTTCGATGGAATACCGGGAGTACCGATTCTTTAATTACGGTTCGAAATCCTGGTGTCTATTACCTGAAATCGAACTCCTATTGTACAGTCCGGATAGACACTTTTGTTGTAACAATGAATAATGTTACTGTGAGCTTAGGAGATGATACAACTTTTTGCAGTCCACCATTTCCTTATGTGCTTAGAGTATCTGTACCAGGGGCAGATTATCGATGGCAAAATGGTAGCCGGGACAGCTTTTATACAGTTGTTAAGTCGGGAAGCTATGGTGTAACTGTAAGTAAGGGTGGCTGCCGGGACTCAGCAGCAATAAATATTGCCTATTTAGATGCAAAGCAAACTCTTGGCCCTGATACGAGCATATGCGCCGACCAACCAATACAATTATTGCTGGAAGCTAATGTTCCTACAGGTGGTACAGCTATATGGAGCGATGGCAGCTATAACACATCGCTGGCAGTAACCGATACAGGCATGTATTGGGTGATGGTAACTGACGGGCCATGCACGTTCAGCGATACAGTCAATGTTGCCACGCAACTATGCAATTGTGCATTCAATATGCCAACTGTGTTTTCTCCCAATGGGGATGGCTTAAATGATCTGTTTAGACCAATAATGCAACCTGGTTGTCCCATTTCAGGTTACAACCTGAAAATATTTAACCGGTGGGGGCAACAAGTCTGGATGAGCTATTCTCCACATCAGGGCTGGGATGGAAGCTTTAATGGGGTACCGCAGGAAATAGGTGACTATATGTATATGATGCAATATACAGCAGGCACCAGGGGCAAGCCGATATTCAGAAAAGGTGACATAATGCTTGTTCGCTAGTTCCTATTTTTTAACAGCCTTATTTCGTTCAGCTTATGCATTTCTAGTATAGTAGTCATACCGTCGTCACTTTCGCGGTACATGGGCACAAACTTGGCATCAAACATCATCTCTTTATACGTATAGGAAGTGCGGCGTAAAACCGGGGTAGAGAACACTTCGTCAAAGGCAGTAATAAGCACGTACAGTTCTACGTCGGCTGCCTCCATGTCCGCAATGGTAAAGCCGTGTATAGGACTGTTCTCATCTATGGCATGCACTACAGTCCAGTTCATAGGCAGGTTGTCCACTTTATAACGTTCAAGCGTGAGATCATAAAAGTTGTACACTGCATGGCCATTATTTTCAACCCTTAGTGCAATATTTACTTTTATTTCTACATTAGTCAAGGTGTGATTGTCCTTATATGTCGCAAAGCGAAACATAAGCGCTGTTTTGTCCTGGTATGGGCTTATCAGTGCCTTCTCACTGAAAAGCAGGTAAGATTTAGGCTTAGCAAAACGACCATAAATAAGACCGGTAGTGATGGCAAAGGATAAGAAACCGCATAGGGCTTCAAGCGCAGCAACAATATTAGCTGCATCGCCTATGGGGTTTACCCTGCCATAGCCGACAGTTGTAAACGTTTCCGTGCTGAAATAGAAAACCTGCTTGAATTTTGTCCACCCGTTTACAGTTCCGATTCCCTGAAGCTGGTCGGTACCAATGAGTAGGTATGCGGTAGTAAATAGCAGATTGCTGACAGCATAGAATGCAAGAATAGTTGCTACAAATTTCCACAAAGGCAGGTTCAGCAACTTTTGGTAGATACTTACATTTTTCAGGAAGGGCAAACCTTCCCGCTTTAAATTGAAGGAGCCGTCTTTATTTATAAACCTGCCTCCATAACTATTAGCATTGCTTCCGAACCCTGTGTCGTTATTCGTCTTAATATTCGGATTATGTTTTTTAAATGCAGTAGTAGCCATACATAGGGATTTAAATACAAGCCATTAAATCGGACTTGTGATCAATAGAAACTAAATGTTACCGAATTATGAGTTTCAGTAAAAATACAAAATGATGATGGCAAATACTACATAGCAGACTGAAAGGCAGTTTACTTAATATGCTCAATAGTCCAGCCAGCCGGGCAGCTTTTTACGACCAGATATATTTCCCCTTCGCTGCAGATCAGTAAAATATGGGCACATTCTGTACCTAGCTGCATATTGCTGATCTCAATCTTATCTACTCCCTGGGGGAAGCTCGGCTTTCTGAGATATACCTTCTTTTCTTTTGCTACTATGTCAATATTTAAACACGCTTCCAGCAACATAAAAACGCTGGCTACAGCCCATGCCTGCGGTGAACAGGCCACCGGATAGTTAGTTGGCCCTTCACCGCGCCTTCTGTCGAAGCCGCAAAATAACTCCGGCAAGCGTTGCAAATCTATATATAATGCCGCTCTAAACAGGCCGTGAGTAAGCTGCAGCGCTTCGCTGGTGTAACCGTACCTGGAGAGGCCTTTGGCAATAAGAGATACATCATGCGGCCAGACAGAACCGTTATGATATGACATGGGGTTATACCTTTTTTCACTACTGCTTAGTGTACGTATGCCCCAGCCATTAAACATGTCCGGCTGCATGAGGCGGGCCGCCACCCTGGCAGCCTTATCTTCATCTGCTATGCCTGAGAACAGACAATGTCCGGCATTGGAAGAAACAATATTACATGACTCATTGCTGCCGTCTAACGCAATAACGTATATGCCAAGCTCTTCGTTCCAAAAAGCACGATTGAATTTTTCTTTCAGTTCATTGGCCTCTTTTTCCAGTTGATCTGCCTGGTCTTTATATCCCAATATTCTGGCCAGAATGCTTGCTTGCAATTTGGCATCGTATACGTAGCCTTGCACCTCGCAGAGTGCAATAGGTGATGTAGCTAAGTCGCCATTAGCATGAGAAATACTGTCTACTGAATCCTTCCATCCCTGGTTGGTTAATCCTTTTTCACTCTTGTGCTTATATTCCACAAAACCGTCGCCATCTATATCTCCATATTTATCAATCCATTCAAGAGCGGCCAGTATATTCTTCCAGATATGTTTAATTGTGTCTATGTCAGCAGTTCGCTTATAGTACATGCCTGCTAATATGATAAACAATGGAGTAGCGTCTACTGAACCGTAGTAGCGTTCAAATGGAATTTCTTTCAGCGCTACCATTTCACCACTGCGCAGTTCGTGGATTATTTTTCCGGGCTCTGCATCCTGGTATTCATTCACCTCTGTGGCTTGTGTGGCAGCCAGTACCAGTAGTACATTCTTTGCTACGTCCGGAGCTACCCATAGTGTTTGCATTGCGGTGATGATACCGTCTCTGCCAAAGACAGTATTATACCAAGGCACACCCGCAT
>JBQCEX010000333.1:0-3346 GCA_051959855.1 Flavipsychrobacter sp.
CATTTCATTGAATTCAGCTTCCCGCGGATTCTGTACAAAGGCTGCCCCGCCACATTCCTTTACCCTTTTCAAGCCCATAGAACCATTAGCCCCTGTGCCGGACAGGATAACACAAACTGCACGAGGGCCCAGGGAATTAGCCAGCGTACGAAAGAATATATCTACCGGAGCCCTTCTATCTTCGATATCAGCATTTTTAGAAACCAGAATATGATTATCAGACATAACGAGATGCTGATCAGGCGGTATTACATACACATGATTTGGCTCTACCTTTGTTCGTTGCTGGACCTGAGTGACCGGGAGCTGAGTAGCATGCTGCAACACCTGTGCCAACTGGCTATCGTGATCGGGAGATAAGTGCAGGATGACAACGTAGGCCATACCGGGATTAGCCGGAACGCTTTGAAAAAAAGTCTGCAATGCCTGAATGCCCCCAGCCGAAGCACCAATACCTACTACTAACAAATCATCTTTGTCCGGCCGTCCTGCGAGAATACTGTCTTTATCAGGCGAAGATTGATTGTCTTTCATAAAAGCCAAAATAGTTATTCAGCCACAAGTTAATACAATATGGCAGCTCTGAAAAACTATTAAGTTCCTTCCCTGTTGACCTCTTCTTTTATACTTTTCTGTGCTCAACTGTTCGTGGCTAAATACTGCCTCCCGTACCAGGTCAGCACGTTTTCCTGCGTCCTGCGCTTTTTTAAAATATAATGCTGCGACCTGCGGCTGATTGGCCTCTGCAAAATGGTCGCCCATGTGATTGAGCAGCAATATACTTTCCTGCACACTGCGTACTGCTGTCCACAATGTTTCTTCAATGTCTTCCGTGATGGCTGCTAAAAGGCTGTCTGCGGAGAATGCATGGCCTGTATGGCAGCGAAAACGGATACGTCTCCCTTCCTTAAGCGCAGTTAGTACACCATGACATTCCGGGCATGTATACGGTGTCAGCTCTCCATAACTGAAAATATTATTTTTAAGGCCTTTATCTTCCATAGCTATGCACACCTCCGCGCGCGTTCTTTTTTCCTGATCAATATTTAAACCATTATGCGCAGCAACCGGCTTGTTAACTAATTTAGTCAGCAATGCCGCCATTTCAGCTATTGGCACTACATAATCTGCCGTTACTGCGTTCATCGCATTTTGGGGCATTGATGGCACCTCAGCATCTAAAGGGTCCTGCACAATAGCGATACCGCCGCACTGCTTTACAGCCCATAAGCCCGCTGTGCCGTCATCAAGCGCGCCAGAGAGTACAATACCAATGCTTAATGGCTTTTATACATTCAGGAGCGTTCAGCAACTGGGGTATGACCTCGAAAATATTTTTGCCCAGTATATCATTTCTATTTAAACCAGTAACCTGCTCATTCGTTTTGTTCCATGAAATGAGACTGTATGATGTATCGATAGTCAAAATGCGATCTATACTGGCGTCATTTATCATTTCAGCGAGTTGCAGCTTCTCTTCGCAGGTCGCAATTTGTCCCATCATGTATCGTAGTTTTGTTCAAGTAAATTACGACAACCTTTGCAAAAACATGAACAAACTAGCAGGTACAATTAAAAAAAATATGGCATAGTTTTTACTTAAATATAAAGACCTGTTTAAGCAGAAAAAAAGAAGTATACTGCTTATAGCTGATAACTAATTACTTATAGAAAGAACAGTTTTTTTACGGATATTCAGGCAAGGAGCTGTCTTACTGTCTCTCTTATAGCGGCAATCTTAAATGGCTTTTCAAGAGCTGCATTGGCACCGGCAAGAGTTGAAGTTTTATAGATGTCAGGGCTTGCTGAAAGCATTATGACCGGGATATCTTTAGTGGCTTCTGTGCGCTTTAATAAACGGCATATATCCAGGCCATCGACACCGGAAAGTTGTTTGTCTAGGATAAAGAGATCAGGTATCGGGAAGTTGCCTTCTATCAGTTCGTCGCCATTGGGATAGGTTATCAATTCGCAATTCAATTCGGTGAATATGAGATTATACACATCAAGGATAGCAACATCGTCTTCTACAATAATTATCTTCTTCATTAAAGATGTTCTATCTCAATAATAGTGCCTAAAATGAAACATTTGCTATTGCTCAGAAAATTGAAAAGTTAAAATAAAATAATAGTGGTCTCAATAGCTGTACCCACGAGATGATTTTTAGGGCACGAATTTGTTGTAAGAAAATGCGTCTGAATGTCTGCCTGAATCAATTAACCCTACATCCATTCAGATAGTGACCGAATTGTTCATTAACAAACAACCAGAAGATGTCTGAAGAGATACCTATTCATGCCGCAGTGCCATCAACATTACCTGCAGAGCCTGTGCATGACCATATGAAGCAACAGTTTATCTGGAAATATATTTTTAGCCAGGACCATAAAATAATTTCCAAGCAATATTTAATAACGGGCATTATATGGGCAATAATAGGTGCTTTGTTCTCGGTTTTCTTCAGGTTGCAGCTTGGTTTTCCTGATGGAAAATTCCCGGTGTTGACTAAATTTTTAGGTGGGTGGGCATCAGGCGGAAGGCTGACGCCTGAATTCTCTTATGCAGTGATCACCATGCCTGGTACCATACTTATTTTCTTTGTACTAACGGCAGGCTTGAGCGGTACTTTCAGCAATCTGCTAATACCACTACAGGTGGGCGCCAGGGATATGGCATCGCCATTCATGAATATGCTTTCCTATTGGGTATTCTTTACCGCGAGCGTTGTCATGTTTAGCTCAATGTTCGTTCAAACAGGGCCGGCATCAAACGGGTGGACATCTTACCCGCCGCTGAGCGCTATACGTGACGCTTCGCTTGGCTCGGGTACGGGTACTGATCTATGGCTCATTAGCATGGCTTTATTTGTTGTGTCGCAACTGCTTGCAGGGCTTAATTATATTACTACAGTGCTTAATCTTCGCACAAAAGGGATGCAGATGCAAAACCTGCCGCTTACTGTGTGGGGGCTATTATTTACTTCGATACTTAGTGTGCTGACATTTCCTGTGTTGTTGTCCGCATTCGTGTTGCTGATATTTGACCGGAACTTTGGTACCAGCTTTTTCCTTTCTGAGATATTTATAAACGGGCGTGCTTTGGCACACATTGGCGGCTCTGCTATTCTTTATCAGCATCTATTCTGGTTTCTTGGTCATCCTGAGGTGTATATAGTAATACTGCCAGGCATGGGTATAGCGAGCGAGATATTAGCCGTGCACAGCAGGAAGCCCATATTTGGCTACCCTGCTATGGTGCTGTCTCTTGCAGGCATAACCATACTTTCATTCATGGTATGGGCGCACCACATGTTTGTATCCGGAATGAGCCCATTTTTAGGTTC
>JBQCEX010000334.1:0-6607 GCA_051959855.1 Flavipsychrobacter sp.
AATAGGTATGAAAGGCCCGGCAAGGATAATAGGATTAATGCTCGCGATAGGACTGAGTCCCTTGTTCGCCCGTGCCCAGAATATTCATTATTCCGATAGCACGCATGGAAGGGTCATGAATGTAACCAGACGCCCTATAAAGCCTATAGTCAAAAAAGTAAAGATAAAACCCATCACCCGCGAGTTCAGCGGCGGTGTGCGTCTATGTACCGATGGCTGGAGTGTATTTGTTGAGCATGGTAGCGTGCAAAGTGAAGATACCCGCCACAGCGATATGTTCTATAACATACGCCTCTGGCAGATAGAGCTCAGCGAAATAAAAGACCCCAAAGAATACAAAAGCACTAACAGCAATCTCGATCCTTACGCAGGTGTAAAGTCAACGCCATTCATCTTTGGCAAGATCAATAATTTTTATTCCCTGAAGTTTGGCTATGGTGCCCGCAAGATGATAGCCGGCAAGCCTGATCCCGGTACTGTTTCCATCCACTGGGTATATGTAGGCGGCTTGGCGCTCGGTATGCTTAAGCCATATTACATAAAAACGGATAACGAGGCCAATCCCATCAAATATTCCGATTCTACGAGGGATGAATTCCTTTCAGAAACAAATATCATAGGCTCCGCAGGTTTCGGACAAGGCCTCGGCGAAATAAAGTTCATTCCCGGCCTGCATGCCAAGACTGCCCTGCACTTCGATTTCGCCGCCAATAGAAAGACGGTTATGGCCATCGAAACCGGGGTTAGTGCCGAGCTTTATGCTAAAAAGATTCAATTAATGGCCCGCCGCGACGGGGTGCCATATTTCTTAAATTTCTATGCATCATTCCAATTTGGCAAACGTTGGTGATGGTTGTAATTTGCACTTCTTATGCAGGAATTGCCAATAATTAGTTCTACGGAAAATAGCGCAGATACACGCATCAAAAAGCCCAATTGGCTTCGCGTGAAATTGCCGATAGGGGAGGGTTACAGGCATGTACGCAACCTGGTTGATACCCATAAGCTCCATACTATATGCGAGAGTGGCAACTGCCCGAATATGGGCGAATGCTGGGGTGCAGGTACTGCCACCTTCATGATATTGGGTAATATCTGTACGCGCTCCTGTGGCTTTTGCGCAGTAGCTACCGGCAGGCCCGAACCTGTAGATTGGGACGAGCCGCAGCGCGTGGCCGAAGCTATTCACCTCATGAAGGTGAAGCATGCGGTTATCACGTCGGTAGACAGGGATGAGCTGAAGGATGGCGGTTCTATTATATGGGCAAATACCATTAAGGCCGTTCGCGCTTTAAATCCTGATACTACGCTGGAAACATTGATCCCCGACTTCCGCGGACAATGGGAAAACCTGCAGCGCATCATAGACGTAGCGCCTGAGGTAGTTTCTCACAACCTGGAAACAGTAGAGCGCCTCACACGCCAGGTGCGCATACAGGCCAAATATCATCGCAGCCTTGAAGTGATACGCCGTCTCAAAGATGGCGGCATGCGCACCAAGAGCGGCATCATGCTGGGCCTTGGCGAAAAGCCGGAAGAAGTGCTGCAAAGCATGCAGGACCTCGCAGATAATGGTTGCGACGTTATAACCCTTGGTCAGTACCTGCAACCTACACAAAAGCACCTGCCGGTAGTTCGTTTTGTACATCCTGATGAGTTTGCTATGTACCGCGAAAAAGGCTACGAAATGGGTCTCGATTACGTAGAAAGCGGCCCGCTCGTTCGTTCATCCTACCATAGCGAACGCCATGTTATAGCCGGCGAAGGCCGCAATAGCTGGCAGGCTTCTAAAGCAGCAGAATAGTTAATTTATTTCATAATGGCTATGCCCTCATAACCCTCTGGTTCTGAGGGCATAGTTTTTTATGGCTGTTTGTAGAACGGTAATTTTCAATTAGTAATGGATATAGCTAGCTACCTCAAACGGATCAATTTCAGCGGAACGGTTAAGATCGATTTGCAAAGCCTCAGCGCTCTGCAGTACCAGCATTTCATCTCTGTGCCATTCGAAGACGTAGATATCTACTACGGTAGGCCCATCGCGCTCGATATAGCTTCTTTCTTCGATAAAGTGGTCAACCGTCAGCGTGGCGGCTATTGCTATGAGCTCAACGGTTTATTTTATCAATTGTTATTAAGCTACGGCTTCGATGTCAGCATGGTGTCTGCTCGCGTAGCTAATGGCAGGTCTTTCGGTCCCGAGTATGGTCACATGGCTTTGCTCGTAAAGCTCAGCGATAAAGAATGGCTGGTAGATGTCGGCTTTGGCGATTTCTCAATGATGCCCTTAATGATTGAGCCCGGCATGATACAAAACGATGGCAGGGACTATTACCACATACGGGACAAAGTGATAGTCGATGGACATACCTACCTAAGCGTCGAAAAATGGAACAGCGCAACAAAGACCTTTAAGACGGAATACATTTTCACCACCCGTTCCAGGGCGCTTAGCGCCTTTGCATCCATGCATGCATACCACCAGGCGTCACCTGATTCTCATTTTGTCCGCAACTTCATTTGCTCCATTCCTACCGCTAACGGCAGGCTAAGCATAGTCAACAACAAGCTCATCAAAACAGAGAACGGCAAAAAAGAACCACATCTCATCAGCAGCGAGCTGCAGCGCTTCTGTTTGCTGCAAGACCTTTTCGGCATAGAGCTGCCAAAATCTACCATGGTTACTTCTGTCACTGACTTTAGTTAGAAACTATTTCCTTTCCACAGAGCTTTTATCAAAGCTCATAATGAGCAATGCATTTTCATGCTCATGCACTTTTTCACTTCGATCTCGCGGTTATATTTATCTTTACTATAATTTAAACCGAAACAAAGTGGAACAGCAATTTCAGGATATACGCGAGCAGCAAAAAGCTACATGGAACAAATTTTCTGCTGGTTGGAAGAAGTGGGACGACCTCACAATGGACTTCTTAAAGCCCGTGGGTGATGAGATCATCGCGCAGCTTCACCTGAAGGATACAGATATAGTGCTGGACGTTGCAGCCGGCACAGGTGAGCCCGGTTTCACGATTGCAGCACGGCTTAAGGGCGGTAAGGTAACTGTTAGCGACCTCTCTGATGATATGTTGGCCATAGCACGGGAGAAATCGCAAAGGAAGGGGCTCAAAAATATTGACTTCGTTGCTGGCGATGTTTCTGCACTCCCTTTCGAAGACAATACTTTTGATGCCGTAAGTTGTCGCTTCGGCTTCATGTTTTTTCCAGATATGCTCTTGGCCACAAAAGAAATGATGCGCGTACTGAAACCCGGCGGTCATATTGCAACATCAGTTTGGGGAACACCTGAAAAAAACTTCTGGATCACAGCAATAATGGGCGCTATCAATAGGAACATGAACCTGCCTGCTCCTCCTCCCGGTGCCCCGGGTATATTTCGCTGTGCAAAGGACGGCTTCATTGCCGACCTCTTCACTCAGGCAGGCCTGAAAAATATTTCAGAAAAAGAAGTTACCGGCATGCTCAATTGCGAAACAACGGAAGATTATTGGAATTACATGACCGACATAGCCGCACCCGTAGTTGCTGCCCTAAGCCAGGCCGACGATACTACAAAAAATAAGATCAGGAACGAAGTATATCAATTGCTAAACGACAAGTATCCGAATGGAGATATCTCCATAAGCTCCAGCGCCACAATAACCAGCGGAGAAAAATAAAAAGCACCACGCTTCTGTGCGAATTAACTTTGACATTTTGACTGTTTAACTCATATAAAGTCTAAAGTCTATCTTTTTGAAAAGTTCGAACGCCTCATCTTCATCATGTTCTTTCAATAAATCAGTAACAATTGTGTGCAATGCATATGCCGTCAGACAATCTTCATTTTCATTCTTGAAAGTAAGCGTAATAGTTGTCTTTCCTTCCTCATCGTCAAAATCGTATTTAAAGTTAATGCCTAACGGCTTAAGTTGAGTTGACACGCGGCGCCCCTTAGTTGTACTCCACGCATAATCTTTAAAGATGTCATTATTAATCTCTATTCCTGTCGCGTCCCAATTCATTTGCCCATGTCTTGCAATAACCCAAAGGGTCTTAAGCTTTTCTACTTTATTGCTATTAATTCCAGAAGATGACAAAATTAACGATAGCGTTTTATGGAGCTCTTTGATTCCATTGCGGAAAGCAGTTTCTTCTTCCTGACTGAATTTTTTTGACTTTAAGTTATCTAGATTGGTTGGGAATTTTACAAAGGTTAATTTGGAACTGTCAGCTTTCTTGTCTTTTAAAATATTTTTTTGTAAAGATTTGGAAAATAATAACAAGTAATATGAAAATTGAGATTTAAGGATATCCTTAATATCATTTACATTTTCATATTGGAAAACCCAATTATCCTCAGATGCAGACTTGATGTATTCGACGAAATGAAAAATTCTGATATCATCAACAATTCCAGTGAAATTTGCAGATGGATTTTTTTTGTATAACGGCATTGTATTATCAACTTGTTTGTCGACACAAATGATAATCGGGATGCCTCTTTTTACTGCTAGATTATATTCTTCATTTGTAATTGATTTCTCGGATCCTATGAATGTACCACCACGTCTTTTGCCAACTATTACAACGAAAAAGTCAGCATTTTCGACTTGGTCGAGACACGCTGTATGGGAATGCTTTTTTGGGGAGACTCCAAAATTTTTTAATTGCGAATTAAGAACTTCAAAATTATACTTCTCGAGAAAATCAGTCAGTTCACTTCGAGCATCATTCAAGTCAAAACAAGTAGAACTGATGAAAATTCTAGGTTTAGCCATTTTTATATAAATATTGTTATTTCAATAAATGAAAAACAAAGATATGTTATTTGTTTTTTTATTTATATTTATCGCTTGCTGTCGACATAGTGGGTTCTAAAAAATATAAAGAAGTTGATTGTCCGTTAAAACCAAAGAGACAGGAATTTAACTATAATTTGTAATTTAATTATAAGCTAACAAACAATGGGGGAAAACTTTGATTTAAATGAAAAGATTGTTGCTAACATTTCCATTATTGAAGTTATTGGTAGTTATATAACACTAATGAAGCGTGGTAGTAATTATATTGGGTTATGCCCTTTTCATAAAGAAAGATCACCGTCATTTTACGTTTCAGAATCAAAAAAAATTTTTAAGTGTTTTGGTTGCGGCAAAGGGGGTAATGTTATAACATTCATTAGTTATAAGCGCCAAATTTCCAATGAAGAATCAATTAAATTTCTTGCGTCACAGTATAAATTACCAGTTCAATTTAGTCAGGAAAATGAACAAACAACAAAAAATTTGTTACTGGGAATAACTTTAGACAATGTCGTTGCCAATTTTAATTCACATATTGATTCTGTTTTAGAACTGTTAGAATTCGACAAAATACTTATGCAATTCTGTATTTCTCAAATCGAGGAGCTAAGTGTTAGAATAAAAAGTAATAAGGAAATTGCTGTGACTAGTGTGTATTATTTGCCTGACACTACCTTGCAAGCTTTGTATAATATTCAACAAAATGAGTCATTGAAAAGAAATTTTACTGCTATTTATAATCAGGGTGTCGTCCTTTTGGTAGCATATTTTACTTCCGCTGTTAAGGATTTTTTTAAGGAAGTAATACAATATATTGTGCATAATAAAGCAGGACATTTCAAATCAATTGAATATGAGTTTAAAATAGGTCTTGATGAGCTTGAGGCTGTAGGATTTGACTTGAGAAGTTCAGTTGCAGATATTATTCTTAAGAAAAAGTCCTTATCATTTCAAGACATGCAAAGTATTATTCGGGAATATAAGCTTCATCTCGGAATTGATATTCCTAAGACATCAACGATTGACAACATTATACTAGCACAGGCTGCCAGGCATGCAATTGTACATTCTTTAGCAATTGCTGACGAAAAATTTATTGCTCAAGTTTCCGGGGCTCCTCAGAGGACCGTTAAGCGATCTCTTGCTTTAAACGAAGAAATACACTTTGACAAAAGTGAGGTTCAAGAGTTAATTTCGGAAATGAAATCATTTTTCAACTCTGTATCTGAACAATTAAAGCAGAGTATGTAAACTGCCTGTGTTAGGCGTAGTCTCTGACTAGGTCGCATAGACAGCTAACCCCCGCACTCGTCCCCATCCTCGTCCTCGTTTGCAACGAGGATGCCAAGGTTTGGCGTTTGCAACGCCATTCACAACATAGGTCATCGCATTTGGTTTAATGCCTTACGCTGTTCCTCTTAGTGTTCCACTACGTTGCATCGACAGGCCAATCCCCTCACTCGTCCTCGTTTATAACGAGGATGCCAAGGTTTGGCGTTTGTAACGCCACTCACAACACGAGCAGTTCCATTTCCTTTTCTTGATCGGCGTAGTGTTCCACTACGTCGCAACGGCAGCCAATCTCCTAATTGGCGTCACAATTTAACTCCCCGCACTCGTCCTCGTTTGTAACGAGGATGCTATGGTTGGGCGTTTGTAACGCCATTCACAACATGCGTCATCACCTTTGATTTAGTGCCACGTTCGGCATAGTGTTCCACTACTCTGTTCGGCGTAGTCTCTGACTAAGTCGTATAGGCATCCAATCTTCGGATTGGTAACAATCCTTCCCTGATCGGCGT
>JBQCEX010000335.1:0-2894 GCA_051959855.1 Flavipsychrobacter sp.
GGCGCTCAGCAAAATCAACAACAACAGCAAGCTGCTCAACAAGGAAACGAACAACAACAAGGCAGCACTAATGAATCAAACGCCGGCACTGATAGCGCAAATGTATCAGAATAGTGGATCTAACTTTTGAATGTGAAGAAAGGGCATCATTTATTTAATAGATGCCCTTTATTATTTTACTTATTGTCCAGCTTTTCCTTTAGCTGTTTTGTCATTCCGTTGGTATAGGTACGCCATTTATCTATTACTTGTGCCATATCATCAGGCAGGTTTGAATCGAACCGCATTTGTTCTCCTGTTACAGGGTGCACAACGCCCAGTTCCTTTGCATGCAGGGCGTGGCGGGGTAGTATCTTAAAACAATTTTCGACGAATTGCTTGTATTTGGTAAAGACGGTGCCCTTTACTATTCTGTCGCCGCCATAGGTAGCATCATTAAATAAAGGGTGGCCTATGTGCTTCATGTGTACACGTATCTGGTGCGTGCGCCCTGTTTCCAGGCGCAGTTCCAGTAATGTCACATAATTAAACCGCTCCAGTACCTTGTAATGGGTTATAGCATCCTTGCCATAGTCCCCATCGGGGAAGGTGTCCATGATCTTCCGGAAGCGTAAATGCCGACCTACATTCACATGCACCGTACCTTCATCCTCCTCCATATCGCCCCATACAAGCGCTATATACCTTCTGTAAACTGTGTGCTTTTTGAACTGGGCAGAAAGGTTAGTCATAGCACCTTCTGTTTTGGCTATTACTACCAGCCCGGTTGTGTCCTTATCAATTCTGTGTACCAGGCCTACGCGGTATAGGTCATGTGTGTCCACATGCTCCTGCTCCAGGTGATAGGCAAGACCGTTTACCAATGTGCCAGTATAGTTGCCACAGCCTGGATGCACTACCATACCAGCAGGCTTGTTCACTATCATCATGTCCTTATCTTCATACGCAATATCCAGCGGTATATTTTCGGGCAATACTTCGTTGAGCTCGGCCTTGCGGGTTTCGAATATTACCACTTCGTCGCCAGGTCTTATTTTATAATTAGCCTTTACTACACTTCCGTTTACCAATATGTGGCCTTCATCCAGTGCCTGCTGCACCTTGTTGCGCGTGGCACCTTCCAGCCGCTTCATCAGGTGCTTGTCTATGCGCAGGGGCGCAAGGCCTTTTTCGGCTACGAAACGTAACCGTTCTACGGGTGCCGCATTGCCACCGTCCTGTTCGGGCTCATCATCTTCCCATATATCTTCCTGGTCTATATCTTCAGCCATTGTTCTGCTTTAAAAACTGCAAATTTACTGCTTTAGCCAATCTTCCATCTGTTTGGGATCGAGCTGGTAATAAGTGGCCTTTCGCTCTATTACGCTATTGTTCACCCAAAATATGGCAGGCACTGCCGGTCCGGCCAACAATAAGAAGTCATTGGTGCTGCCAATGTGCATGTGTGGCACATCTGCTGCATGAGTGGATTCAAAGAAATCCTTTTCATGTGCAACATTCCCATCAAGCACTAAGTATATAGGTATTTCGGGGTGTTGATGGTGTATGATATGCAACAGGTATGCAGCCTTTCTGCAATGGGGGCAGGTCAAGCTCATAAAAGCTACAATGTGCTTGCCTGTCCTCAATTCCTCCTTTGGCGGTGCTTTTTCGCTATATAATATAGATAAATTGATAGGTTCACTGGCCGGTTCCGGTGCTGTTACATCGGTATTCAGCGGTACCAATACAAAAGGCAGCACCAGTGCCACCATGCCTATTATGCCTGCTAACCATTCCTGGTTTTTATAAGGCTTGATGGGGTATATATATATTAATGCAATTACCGCCCCCAGCATCAGTACATTCTTTAAAATGCCCGAGAGCGGGGAGACTTGTACTTTATTGCCAAAGCATCCGCAGCTACCTGTATTGCCGCGTTCTACCAGCACAAATACCAGGTAGCCTATGAAAAAAAGCAGCACGACAATGGTAAGAGGATAAGTAAATGACCGGAGGAAAATATGACATAGCAGAAATAGCCCTATCATAAACTCCAAGCCTATCATCGTCCTTGCTATAACACCGGCAGTCTTTACACTATTGATGCCAAGGTCCAGGAAGGTCCACCGGAACTCATCAAAAGCATTGCTGTCCCAAAGCTTGCTGTAGGCTGAAAATAAAAAAACTGCTGCAAGTGCCAGCAGTAATATAATGCCTGTAATTCTTTTAATATAAAAAGGAGTGTTCTTTTCTGCCTGTATTGAGTCCGCCATATAATAGTGCTGCTCAAAAATAGTTTATTGCAGCGTAGTAATTAAAGGCTTTAAGAAAACTTTTGTTAATACAAATGGCATCTTTGTACTGTATGGATACCGTTATTATCAGCTGTTTTAGAAGCGGCTTCACATTCACTTTGTGCTTTTGACTTGGTATCCTTTACATCATAGGATTGCACCACTGAATCCGGTAATCCGGGTAGCCCGCTGTAAGATGTGGTGCACTGACAGGTATATTTATGTATGCAAGAGCTCATGCCGATCATAACAACTAATCCCATAGCCAGTAACATAGAGGGGCGCAATTTCATGTAAGCATTTTGTTTGAACGGTTGAAGATAGTAGTAAATTTTTAAAACCGCAAACACCTGTTAAAGGAAAAATAATATCATTTTTAAAAATTACTTATTTGCCTTTGCGCAGCACGTTTACTTTATCTTTACTATTGTTACACTGAAATTCATTTTGCATGTTGCTCGAACAGCCATTGGCAGATAACCTTGAACTCATAGCCAGGCAGGTGGTGGAAGGCTTTATTATAGGCTTGCACAAAAGTCCTTTCCATGGCTTTTCAGTTGAGTTTGCAGAGCACCGGCTGTATAACCAGGGCGATGCGTTAAGGCATATCGATTGGCG
>JBQCEX010000336.1:0-5885 GCA_051959855.1 Flavipsychrobacter sp.
GTGGCATCATATTGGTTGCCATACCCACGGCAATACCTGATGAACCGTTTATCAACAATTGCGGCACGCGGCTTGGCAATACTGTTGGCTCCTGCAATGAATCGTCAAAGTTCAGAGAAAAGTCCACAGTATCCTTATCCAGGTCTTCCAGCACGCTTTCAGCTATACGCTGCAAGCGGGACTCTGTATAACGCATCGCGGCCGGTCCATCACCATCCTGGCTGCCAAAGTTACCCTGACCATCTATCATCATATAGCGCATGCTCCAGGGCTGGGCCATACGCACCATAGCGTCATATACTGATGTATCGCCGTGCGGGTGGTATTTACCTAATACCTCACCCACTATACGGGCGCATTTCTTATGTGGTTTGTTATAAGTATTACCCAGTTCATACATGGCGAAAAGCACACGGCGGTGCACCGGTTTCAGTCCATCACGCACATCTGGTAAAGCGCGGCCTACGATCACCGACATCGAATAGTCGATATAGGCCGTTTTCATCTGCTCCTCTATGTTGATCTGTAAAATTTTACTCGGCTGCTCAGAAGAATCCTGAGGCGTTAAATCCTGGTTGTTTTGATCCATATTTGGGATTGAAAAAAGATATGCAAATATAAGGAAAAAACACGGCATTTCAGGCCCTTATATGGCCTTATTCACAAGTGTTAATAAATATTGGAAAACTATTTTTCACGCCATTTTCAGGGCTTTTTAAGGATGGCTACGGTTAACCTGCTTACGCATACCAGCTTCTCCCGTTCATCGGTTATTTTTATATCCCACACATGGGTCGTTTTGCCTATATGCAGCGCTGTAGCAGTAGCCGTTACTATCCCGTCTTTTTTACCTCTTATGTGGTTGCAGTTTATTTCTATACCTACGCATATTTGTTTTTCCTGATCTATACATAAGGACGATGCTACACTTCCCACAGTTTCTGCCAAAGCAGCCGAAGCACCTCCATGCAACAATCCGTAGGGCTGATGTGTTGTATGGTTCACAGGCATGGTAGCACTTAGCGAATTTTCTTTTATAGAAACAAATTTTATGTTTAGCACTTCGGCCATTGTATTGCTGCTCAGTGCATTTATTTTGTTCAAACTTAAGTCATTATGCTTCCACATTTCAGTCATTCTTTATGTACTTTTACTTTATTACATTTGTGATGAATAGGTATCAGGCGTATGTATGCATATCGGTATCATGTGCAATAATATTATTTATTTTGAGCTTTGCTTTAATAACTTTTTAATCGAATTATGCGTACAATCTTGATAGCGGGTGCCGGTAAGTCATCTATTTATTTGATCCAGTACCTCCTCTCCATTGCATCGCGCAACAAATGGAAGGTTATAGTGGCTGATGGCAGCTTAGAAAACATTGAAAGTAAAATAGATGGCAGCCCTTTTGCCGAAGCAGCTGTAATTGACATCACAAATAATGCTGATCGTGAGGCACTTGTGAAACGTTCAGACATCGTTGTTTCTTTAATGCCACCGCATTTACACATCCTTTTAGCTAAGGATTGCCTCAAACATAAAAAAAATCTTATTACGTCTTCTTATGTTTCACCAGAGATGAAAGAGATGGACAAAGCCGTTAAGGAAGCCGGCCTTGTCTTTATGTGCGAAATGGGTCTGGATCCCGGCATCGACCACATGACGGCCAGCCAGATCATTCATAGTATCCAACGCGTAGCCTCGGTTATTACTTCATTTAAGTCTTATTGCGGCGGCCTTATAGCACCTGAGTCTGACAATAATCCATGGCATTATAAATTCACCTGGAATCCTAAAAACATTATAACTGCAGGTGCAGATGGTGCAAAGTACCTTTCTAATGGCAAGGAGGTAATGGTGCCCTACAGCGAAATATTTAAGAATAACAAGAAGATAAGGGTTGACGAAGTAGGCTCACTCGCTTATTATCCTAATCGTGACTCCATGCGCTATCTTGAGTTGTATGATATTCCTGAGGTGAAAAATTTCATGCGCGCCACATTAAGACATCCTGCTTTTTGCAAAGGATGGGAGGCTATTATTGAGCTGGGGCTTACTAACAATCAGGATGCGTTTGATTGCGGTGGTCAGACTTTTGCTTCATGGCTGAAGAATAAATCAGACTATAAGAACAGGGTTTCTTTGAAGGATCACATTGTCAACAAGCTGCAATTGACTGACGATAAGGTCGTATCAATGCTGGAATGGCTGGGCCTTTTTGACGAAACTCCGCTTAAGAATGGCAAACAAAGCTCTGCCGACTTGTTGCTGAACATACTATCTGACAAATGGCAGATGCAGCCTGGCGACAGGGACATGGTAGTAATGCAGCATGAAGTGGAATATATCCATAAGGACAAGAAAATAAGGCTCACCAGTAGCATGGTCATCAAAGGTGAAGACAGTGAACACTCGGCTATGGCTAAAACTGTAGGCCTGCCAATGGCTATTCTTACTAAGCTATTGCTCAATAAAAAGATCTCAGCTCCCACAGGCGTCAATATCCCTACCATGCCTTCCGTTTACCGTCCTATCCTTACGGAGCTGCACCATCACGGTATCAACTTCAAAGAAGAGGTTGAATAGCTTGTATTTTAATACTATTGCAGTAAAATAATATAAATATCAGATTTTCAGTTGCTTGTATTTAAATTTGCGCCTGCAATAGAATACATATGAATAAGTACCTGGCCCTCTGCCTGTTAGGTTTATCTTCGTTCGCATCAAAAGCTCAATCGGCTGATAACGCTATTAAATCTGAGGAGCAACACACCACCAACAAAAACAAGAAAGGGTCCTTTTACTTTTCCTGGGGCTACAATACCGAATGGTACACGCACAGCGACATTAAGGTAAAGCAATCTGCTTTAGGCAATGATTATACTATGGTAAACATGGTAGGTCATGACCATAAAGGCTGGGATGATGGTATTCTAAACAAAGCGATCAGTATTCCTCAATACAACTACAGGCTCGGTTACTTTTTCAATGAAGAAAAGGGCTGGGCTATTGAGCTGAATTTTGACCATACTAAATTTGTAGCGAAAGAGCCGCAGAACGCACATGTAAAAGGTAAGCTTAGTGGCAGACAGGTAGATACTACAGTTAATTTCCAGGAGTCTAACGGTTTCTATTATTATCTGAACAATGGTGCAAATTTCTTCCTGGTTAACCTGGTGAAGCGCTTTAATATTATTCAGTCCAAGAATGGCAATCTGCGCCTCGATGCCTTGGGCAAGGTAGGTATTGGCCCTGTAGTACCTCATGTTGAAAACAGCTTTTTCGGTCATGCAAATGATCCACACTTTCAGCTGGGTGGCTGGAATACAGGTGTAGAGGCTACCATAAAAGCTACCTTCTTCAAGATCGTTTACCTGGAGTATTGCAACAAGCTCGATTATGCACGCTATTCAAATCTGAAGATATACGAAGGCACTGCAAAACAGGCTTTCGGTACTTACGAAATGATATTGAACCTGGGTGTTATGATTCCGCGTAATCTGTGGAGGAAATAGAGTCTATTTCAGGTATCTGCGCATCTCGCGCTCTGCTTCCCGGTTTTTAGTTGTTTCGCGCTTATCGTGTACTTTCTTACCTCTGCCCAGCCCTATGTCTAGCTTGGCAAATCCCTTTTCATTTATGTACATGCTTAGCGGCACTATGGTCAGGCCTTTCTCTTTTATCTTCTGCGCCCATTTACCCAGTTCTTTTTTAGTCAGCAGTAGCTTGCGCTCCCGTGTGGGGTCATGGCCGGCATAGCCCGCATTCACATATTCCGCTATATGCAGGCTTTTTATCCATAACTCGCCATGACTAAAGAAACAATAACTGTCATTAAAGCTCACCTTGCCATTGCGCACAGATTTTATTTCTGATCCTGTTAGCATGATGCCCGCAGTCAGTTTATCCTCTATTGCATATTCAAATGTAGCAGGACGGTTTTTTATGTAAACGTTTTCAGCCAAGTTTATAGAAAGGAAGAAGATTATTTAGCGCTCGCAACCGCTTCGCCCTCATGGCTCATAAACCAGGCTATCGTTTGCGATAGTTTGTATTTAAGATTAGTACGATCAACTATGAAATCAAGAAAGCCATGCTCAAGCAGGAACTCAGAACGCTGGAAACCAGCAGGCAGATCCTTCTTTATGGTTTCCTTTATCACTCGGGGCCCGGCAAAGCCAATCAAAGCTTTTGGCTCTGCTATATTGATATCGCCCAGCATAGCATATGAGGCTGTTACGCCCCCTGTAGTAGGGTCTGTCATCAGCGATATATAGGGCAATTGCGCTTTGGCAAGTTGAGTCAGCTTGGCTGATGTTTTTGCCATCTGCATCAGCGAGAAGGCGCTTTCCATCATGCGCGCCCCACCCGATTTGGAAATGATCATGAACGGCAGTTTATGCTCAATGGCATAATCAATGCCCCTGCTGATCTTTTCACCCACTACCGAGCCCATAGATCCGCCTATGAAGTTGAAATTCATACAGGCTATCACCAGGCCCTGGCCGTTTATCTTGCCTGCACCTACAGTCATAGCGTCCTTCAGGTGGGTAGTTTTCTGTGCTTCCTTCAGGCGGGCACCATATGGCTTCAGGTCCACAAAACCCAGGAAATCCTTAGGTACTATATTGTCAAAAAGCGTTTCATATTTATTGTTGTCAAAAAGTATCTCAAAATACTCCACCGCATTAATGCGGTTATGATAGTTACACTTTTGACAAACGTAGAAGTTATCGTGAAGTTCTTTTACCGTAGTAGTGGTTTTGCATTCAGGGCATTTATGCCACAGTCCATCCGGCGCCTCTTTCTTTTCCTGTGTGGTAGTTACAATGCCTTTCTTTATTCGACGAAACCAGGTTGACGACATAAGTCTTTAATTAGTTAACAAATCGTCTTTTTACAGACGGACTGCAAAGATACAACTTGAAAGTTACTCCGCCATAGTTCCCATTCCACTTTCAGCACCTTCGCCCTACGGACAATACACTATCTTTCTGCTTACTATCCCATCCTGCGTAAGTATCTGTAGTACCAGCATTCCTGCGGGCGTGCCTTTGGGTATATTCAATGTATGTTCAGTTCCATTATTGTTAACTGTCGCGCATATTTATGCCCGTCCATATCTGTGAGGCGTATATGCACAGGCGAATTATTTGCCTGTAATAGAATATGTACTCTACCATTGGTCCTTGTAGGGTAAATCTGTATAGCATTTTCATTAATTATGGCCAATCCGGTTGTAGTATCAGTGTCAGCAACCATACTTTCATGTATTTGTACCGGCCAATAGTCCTGCGAACCGGGAAACCCGTGCAAACCTGTCACATCTCCATCGTTAGATGCTGCACTCCCTACCGTCACATAAGTGCTATCGCCAATTTGTAATAACCCGGTACCATTTTCAGCATAACTTCCGCCTATGCATTTTTGCCACATTATTTTACCGGTATTATCAGTTCTCAATAACCATTCATCTCCTCCCGGCCAGCCGGATGTCGGCTTATGGTAACCTTTCACATCTCCATCTGTGGATGCTGTATTCCCCGTCATTAAGTACCCACCATCAGCAGTTTGTATTATGGCACTCAACTTTTCATTTTGTCCTCCACCATATGTTTTTTGCCACTCAATTTTCCCGGTGTCATCAAGCTTCACCGCCCAGTAATCCTGATAATAGGCACTATGCAATGATGATACATCACCATCGCTTGACGATGTGGTAGCTCCCGCTATATACCCTCCATCACTTGTTTGTTTTATTGAGTTGCAATAATCATTTGCGCTTCCGCCCATCGTTTTTTGCCAGATTACATTACCATTTCTGTCCATCTTTATGATCCATACGTCATCAAAACCCTTATTGCCGGTCACATCGCCATCTT
>JBQCEX010000337.1:0-5874 GCA_051959855.1 Flavipsychrobacter sp.
TGAACTAATTCTCTGTTTTTATATAAACTATTGTCCGGCACAATCAGGTGTCTGGAGCAGTGGCAATTCAATTAAAAGCACTGCCGGAAAATCTACATCGGGGTTTAAAGACAAGCTGAAAAATTACAGGAATCATTTGCAGGAATGGGGTTTAGACCCAAACTACAATAAGGAGTTGCTAATTGGCGGAAAGGTTAATACGAATGGCTGGAGCGGCAGCATCTATTACCTTAAGAAAAAGAACAAGCTCACTGACAACCTCTGGCAGTTACACTTTTCTGAGATAAAGCATGAAAAGCAGATAAAGCAGCAAGGTAGCAATAAGGCTTTCCCCCAGTTAGGTAGTGCAGGGCCGTATATCTTTGGTAAGATAAATAACCTGTACACCTTACAGTTAGGCTATGGCAAAGAGAAGTTGCTGTTGCCTGATGTACTGGAAGGCAATATCTCCATTAGCTTTAGGTATAGTGGAGGGCTGAGTCTTGCCATGTTGAAGCCTTATTATCTTAAGCTGATCTATGTAGATTATAGCCTACCAGCTGACCCTGCAACACTAAAGGAAGAAAAGTACTCAACCAGCAATAGCGACCATTTTCTAAATAGCGGAGATGTGCTCTCTGGGGCCGACTGGAGCAAAGGCCTGGATGAAATACAATATGTACCCGGCCTTTTTGCTGAAGCTTGCTTTGTAATCACTCCGTCTAAAAACAAATCATTTATACAGGTTATAACCCTAGGCGTTAATGTTGCTTACTACACAAAGGAACTCCCCATAATGGCTGACCAGAAGACTTACCCTTACCAGGCTTCTTTATTTGCCGGGCTGGCAATTGGAAAGAGATGGAAATGAAGCAATTAGAGCATAAATAAACATGCTTAAATTCTTCCCTAACTAAACGGCTATAAATTTCCCGCTGTAGCCTTCCATTTTGTCAGATCTATTAACAATTTTACTTAACACCGGCTGCCCAATGTATGCCTCCATCTATTTCTGAACAAACCGAAACAGATCCTTTGCCATTGTCATCAAACCACAGATGGAAAATTATCGATTTCCCACCTATGAATTTGTTTAATTCTGGAAATTCAGCACACAACGATGTAAATTCCTGTTTGACTTCCAATAACTCTTTATGAGCAATTTCTTTGGTGATATTCTTATATTCAATGTAATTTGACCAACCTGTAACCTCAATATCCCCGCTTTCGTTTGTACTCAACCTCAGGCTGCCTATCAAAGCAGATTCGTTATGTTTCAAATTTTCTACAACGGTGTTTATATTGTCTTGCATAGCCCTGTGGCCTTTAAATTAGCTTAATGCCAAATTTAATTTGAAGTTGAAGCGTATCCTTGAAGAGTTTTAGAATATATTCACAAGCAGAAGTCTCCGAATCAAATGTTTTTTCATCAATTCTAACACCCCGCTCATCATAATAAAACACTTCCCAAATCATGTAGTTCTTATACAACACAATAGAATCGAAAACCAAGTCACCGTTTAAAGAATAACGTTCCCAAGGTATTCCAATTTTGTTCAGTTCTTCTTTTAGTTGCTCGGCATGCATATATAATCAACTATCCCTTTAGTTTTTTTAATGCCATTTTGTATTTCAAATAATAAGACTGCGGCAATCTTAGCTTGTCGATTTTTTCAAGAAAACTTATAAATGAACGATAATCTTGTTTTGCCCATGATTGATCTGCCAGAGCCAATTGTTGTTTAGTAATTAAATCATTAGTATAATTTTGGTTTTTAATTTCATTGTATTGAATTAATTGGTCAATTTTTCTGGAATTATCAGTGAATAATTTGTTCCCTTCTTGTCTGAAAAACAACAAAAGGTTGTCGATAAATACAGAGTTAGACACATTACCCAATTCAATATTTGTATGAAATACATCTTTTAGAATAGAATTGTCAATTTCCGCTCCAAAATCATGATCATTATTTGGCCCAATCCACAAAGTGTTCGATTCCTCCCTTTTGTTATAGACAATATTAATTTTAACATGATCAGACAACAGATTAACTGAATCATTTTCCATATTCTTAACTAATAAATGATATTCATCTATTATCGGTTGTAACTTATTGATTAAATTCTCGCTAAATGTCATAATATTTGTTTTAATGTGGTGGCATCCATGCACCAAAGTTTGGATCAAACTGCCAACCACGATCTAACAATAAATATCTTTCTGCATTTAAAAAACCCCTTGTCGATTGCAAATTGCCATTTGCATCCAAATATGAATCAAAAATTGGATTTCCTTTATTCATCTCTGTTCTTAAAAAACCAGAATTCTGCTTCCAATTAAGTTTTGGAGTGCCTTGGTCATACATTTTTAAGAATCTATCACCAGTTTTCCAGTTGTTTGGAGTTTCCGCTTGCGGTGATTTAAATTTAAACAAATTTAAGCCACCTTGTTCCTCGCTTACCGTTCCAATTTCAGTTACCTCTCCAACTTCTGCCTCGGGCCCAGCAAACATCGGCAATAAACCACCAATCATACGACCTACCATGTAGCTTTGGCCAAAGGAGGTAGCATGATCAAATTCGGTAGCCTCCGCATGGCCATATGGCAGTGCATAATAACCTGTTATAAATTTATTGTAAACATCGCTTTTGATATTATTAAATGTATTAACCGGATGAGCAACTAAATTATACATTCCTTTTGCTGCATCCGTAACGGCATCCCCCATTCCAAGAAGCAACCCACTTTCACTTTGAACAAATGCACCCTGGGCCTGAAGTGTCGGACTTATATCAGGAACCTTAACTGGACCAACATCTATCGGGCTGACTACATTACTAAGCGCGGGACTATTTGCAGGTGATAAAAATCCAATATCCTGGGTACTTGCGACATCGCTTGACAAACTATTGAAATAAGATGTATAAGAACCATAATCCAGCGCTAATGGAGCGAAAAACGTAAAGCTTGCATTATCAGGCCCGTTTGAAAAATTAACCGTACCATCGCCGGCACCGGTAAAATAGTAATAATACCCCATTGTGCTTGCAGTTGCATCACCGTCAGCGCTGCCGTCGGAACCATTATTATCCCCTCCCTCATCATCAAGGCCAAACGGATCAACAACGCTAGCAGGATTGTCTCCAAATGCGTGGTACGGTGAAAAAGAAGGACGGCTTGCTGCGAGCGGGTCTATCGATGTAAATCGACCAATTTGGTAATCATATTGTCTGAAATTAAAATCGGATTGATTAAGGCCCAGTTCATTATGAACCTCGTTACTTTGGCATAAGAATTTATTTGGCAAAGCATTGAAACTTGAGCCACCGCTAATTGCAAGGCCAAAAGGATAGTAATGCTGCTCCTGCATAAGCCTGCCCTGGTAATGATTCACGCTTAAGTTGTCCATGTAAACATTGCCGAGGGAAATATTGCTCATATAGATTGCTACATAGCCATTCTGATTTATTGTTATCGGCTCAGGGGTTCCAAATGGTTGCCAACTTCCGGAAGTAGCGTTAACCTGAACAGCACCGCTCTGAGCTCCTACAATGTTCATGTTGTTGTCGTAAACAACGTAGTTGATAAATGCCTGTGGTATGGTTGTATCACTAAGTGAGTCAACTATACCGGTATAAACTCCCAAATAGTTGCTGCTGCTAAAAAGACTGTTGACAACGCTGCTGCCATTTTCACCATTGTTAAACCCGCCTGCGCCAGTAACAAGTGTACCTACAATTGCATTTAACATTGAATTGGGATCGGTCGTAGCGGAAGTATAGGCTGTATCATCCCAATAACTATTGGCACTGACATCAAATTTATCTCCTGCCATAACCTGGAGCAGCAACGCCGTGCCTATTCTTCTATCAGGATCAGAACCATTGAGCCGCGCCGCCATTTGATTGTATGGTCCTGGAGGGTCAGGATTGTTATCCGCGACGTTCGCAATATTTGCAAATACAGAATACTCTAATTTTGCAGATGCCACTTCATGAGACGCAAAATAATTGACCGGATCGGGCGATACATCTGAAGTGACAACGGTACGAACATTACCAAGATGGTCCCTCACAAAGAAATCATACTTAAACTTCGAACTATCGGCTTGCCACCTTGCGCGGCCTTCGCTATGTAAAATGTATTGAAGGCTGTCGTTTTTGTAATTAAATAAGCCCCAATACCGTAAAGTATCTTTAGTCCCCAGTGTATCGTTGTTTATTATTTTCTGCAACAGATTTCCACGCCCATCATAAACGTTATTAATGCTGCCGTAGGGGAATGTAACCTTGATTGGCTCATTCAATTCATTGTATGTGATACTTGACACTTTTTTATTAGTATCCGAAATTAAATTGCCATTTTCATCATAGTGGTAGTCACCGCATGTTTTACATGGAGTTACGTCCTGGAAGTCCCCTAAATTGTAATTGATCTTAACTGAATCTGAAACACTTAGTAATGAATTACCACTATCATAAGTATATTTAAGTACATCGATAGGCACTGGTGCACTTGCACCCGGTGGCGTTCCCATATGACTCATAGTTAGGATATTTCCGTTGAGATCGTAGGTAACGTTAGACATGGTGTAATCTACCGTATTGTTGGTCCACGGCGCCCCACTTACTAGTGGGTAACTTGTAACCTGCTGCCGGTAATCGGCTTGAATTAATCTCCCTGCTGGGTCATAACTATAGCCATAGGCTCTTAGCAATGATGGGTTACCAGCACTTCGCCATTGTAGTCCTGCAGGATTGCCATCGTAACGCTTTTGAGCAAACCCATAATCGTAGTTAAGGATGCAGCCAAATGTTTTATTTGAAATCCCATAAGGACTCGCAGCATAATCAGCATTTATACCTTGTAACTGTCCCCGGATGTTATAGGAAAAATCTTGATACTCAATACCGCCAATACTTTTATGACTTTCTTTCCGTAGGTTATCGTAAACAAAATCTGAAATATCGACCCACCCCGTCGTATCGGTACGCTGTTCAATTCCTGTTAACTTCCCATCGAAATTATCATATGTGTAGTTAGTAAATATGGTTGTTTGGCGCTTATTACATCCAGTCCAACTATTGTGTTTGTTTATCGTTAGAATTGGTTGCCCGGAAAAATTATATTGAGTAGTTGCGATATCCCAAGTAGCTGTATTCCATGGATTCAAAGTTTGCGTTTGAATTACGCTTCCCTTTTGGTCGTAAAAATAAACGCTTGATATCCATTGATTAGGGAAATTGGTACCAGAGTCAACGCTTGTTTTCGATGCAGTTAGCATACCCTGTGTAAAATAGAATGGCGTAGGATGCAATGCGTACATATCGGTTATATAGCTAGACGCAGATGATGAATCGAAAACGCGATTGCTAAAAAGAGTATCGTAACTATAATTGTCATAGTAATTTATGACCCGTATGTTTCCGTTGGCAATATATGACGGATATGTTCCCTGAAAGCCATTGTAAATGAAGGGATGTAAAGTTATGATCGGAAATCCTGTAACGGGGTCATATGTCACTGCCGGCAATGCTTTTGAGCCGTCAGCCCATCCCTGCCAAGTCGAGTAACTATTTGTATCAGTGACTACTCCCATCAGGATAATGTGATCCCTGCTATCGTAAATCGTGTACTCCCATTTATGTTGGTTGTAAAGTTTTGCCGATTGAAACATTACCGGACGATGGCGGGTGTCATATATTACATATTCAGGGCGATTGGTACCTGGAGCATATTTCTGGACTATATTGCCATATTGATTGCGAACAACGTAAAAACAATACGGCTTAATACTCGAAAGGAAATTAGTACTTGTTGGATTGGCCGCAATCGCTTTTGGAGGCATTACATAAATTAACCTGCCTAGATCATCATAAACGTAATAGGTAATT
>JBQCEX010000338.1:0-6714 GCA_051959855.1 Flavipsychrobacter sp.
ACCCGGATGGTAAACAGTACCACGCTGGCGAACTATTATATTTCCCGAGATGGCAGGCTGACCACCGTATATCTTAACACCCAGGCGTTTGCTTTGGGAGTCGCGGCCGTTCTTTACACTACCTTCACCTTTTTTATGTGCCATTTTTTATTCTTGTTCTAATTATTTACAAATATAATAAATAAAATTAAGCAATATCATTGATTTTTATCTTAGTAAGATATTGGCGGTGACCATTCATCTTCTGATAACCTTTACGGCGTCTCTTTTTGAATATGATCACTTTATCTCCTTTAAGATGTTCAACGATTTCTGCCTGCACTTTAGATGCACCACCTAAAGTTACACTGCTATCATTGCTGCTCAAAAGTACATTTGAGAACTCAACTTTATCGCCGATATTACCTTCAAGGCGATGAACGAACAATTCATCGTCTTTCTTAACTTTGAATTGCTGGCCTGCTATATTTACGATCACGAACATGACGTCACAAAATATTTTGCGCGAAGTTAATACAGTTTTTTCATTTTTCACAAATAAATTTCATTTTTTCTAAACTTTAGTGTACTATCTGCTGTGTGCTACAGCGAATGTATGCGAAGCCGACACCTTTAATAAAGAGCAGCCCAAATAAATATTACCTTTGCTCTTTCCAACTTATCCCCGGAAATGAAGATAAAATCTTTCCTTGCTAAACCTTATGCCTCTATAGTATATAACCGTATTCGCAAGGGAATGGCGAATGCAGTTGCCGACCAGCAGGACACATTACAATATTTGCTGAAAAATGGCAGTTCAACCAGCTTTGGGAAAGAGCATAAACTGGGCGAAGTAAAAACATACGACGAGTTTAAGCAGGCGGTACCTCTAAGAGATTACGAAGCATTTAAGAAATATATAGACGAAATAAAGGAAGGTCACCAGAATGTGCTGTGGAAAGGACGTCCCATGTACTTTGCCAAAACATCCGGAACCACCAGCGGGGCGAAATATATACCTATTACAAAAGATTCCATACCACATCATATAAATGCAGCACGCGATACGTTGCTGAACTATATGGCTGTTAGCGGTAATAGTTCCTTTGCCGATGGTAAAATGATATTCCTCTCCGGCTCGCCGGAACTGGAACGTGTAGGCGGCATACCTACAGGCAGGCTGAGCGGTATAGTGAACCATTATGTGCCCCGTTACCTGCGCAGCAATCAACTGCCATCATACGAAACCAACTGTATAGAAGACTGGGAAACAAAGCTGGGTAAAATAGTAGATGAGACCATAGACCAGAATATGACGCTGATAAGTGGTATACCACCCTGGATACAGATGTACTTTGACTGGCTGAGCGAGCGTAGCGGCGGTAAGAAAATAAAAGAACTGTTTCCTGACCTGCAGGTACTGGTGCATGGCGGCGTGAACTTTGAGCCATACAGGGCTAAGCTGCTGGATAGCATTGGGGGGCATGTGGATACTCTTGAAACCTTCCCCGCCTCGGAGGGATTTTTCGCCTTCCAGGATACACTGACTGAAGAGGGACTTTTGCTGAATACGAATGCAGGTATGTTCTTTGAATTTGTGCCTGCCGCAGAGATATTCAATGATAATCCTACCAGGCTATCGCTGGCTGATGTAAAGCTGGGTGAGCATTATGCATTAATAATAAACAGCAATGCAGGGCTATGGGGATATAATATAGGTGACACGGTACGCTTTGTGAGTCTGAACCCTTACAGAATAGTGGTGACCGGCAGAATAAAACATTATATCTCAGCCTTTGGCGAGCATGTGATAGGTGAGGAGGTGGACCATGCATTGCTGCAGGCAGCGAACGAATTTAATACACGCATAGTGGAGTTTACGGTAGCGCCTATGGTGCAGCCTGATGGCGAATTGCCTTATCACGAATGGTTCGTGGAGTTTGAACAGACACCGGATAATCTGGATGCATTTACGATAGCAGTTGATAACTATCTGCGGGCAAAGAACATTTATTATAATGACCTGATAACAGGCAGCATATTGCAGCCACTGAAGCTAAGGGTGATGAGCCAGCACAGCTTTATAGAATACATGAAATCGGTAGGCAAGCTGGGAGGACAGAATAAAGTGCCGCGGCTAAGCAATGACCGAAAACTGGCTGATGCGTTAGCGCAATGGATATTGAATAAATAAGAAGAGCGCGAAATTACTCGCGCTCTTCTTATTTATCATGTCGTTGAGTTTATTTGCCTTGTAATATCTTCTGGTATTCAGCAGGCTGACCGAGAATACTTACAGCTCTTGCCAATTCTTTATCCGAACGAAGACCTTGCTGTATGCGGCCACGCAGAAAGTAGTAACGTGATACTATTTCATTTTCCAGGTAATGCTTTATTTCTTCCCTGTGCTTAGATAAGTCCTGATTTTTATCATGAGATAACTTGGATTCCAGTGCAGTGAACTCAGTTTTTGCTTCGTCGTAATATTTTTCACGAATAGCTGTCTCTTTCAATGAGTCGAGTGCATCCTGCGTTTCTGTCTCGTAAGAATAGTCTTTGCCCGCAAGCCATTTAACGAATTGGTTATATTCTGCATCAGTAAGCTCGAAGGTGCCGGCATCAGCAATCTTAGGATGAGTATGCACATAGTCCGTAGCATAATCAAAGAAATAGTTCTTAGTGTATAATGTAATAGCAAGACGACTGATAGGTTCGCCCTTTACAACGACGTCAGGTTCTATACCTCCGCCGCTTAGCACTTTGCGGCCATCCTTCGTTTTAAAAGCTTTTTTCAGTGAATCAGGAACAAAGCCTACACTGCCATCAGCATTGCGGTGTGTATAGTCTATTGCTTGTATGCAGCGGCCGCTTGGCGTATAGTAGCGTGCAGTAGTAAGCTTTAGCTGAGCATTATAACCAAGTGGTCGAACGTTCTGTACAAGGCCCTTACCGTAAGAGCGCTCGCCGAGTATAACACCTCTATCTAAATCCTGCATGGTACCGGATACGATTTCCGAAGCGGAGGCAGAAGAATGATTGACCATAACAACAAGTGGTATCTCCGTATTCCAGGGCACGCCCGGTGTTTTATATTCTTTATCCATTTCAGGCTGCTTGCCTTTGGTACTTACGACCAGTTGGTTTCTGTCGATAAATATATTGCAGACGTCTATAGCCTCATTGAGCAGACCGCCGGGATTGCCTCTGAGGTCCAGCACTACCGATTGCATATTAGGTTGTACTGTTTTCAGACTATCCAGCGCCTTACGCACCAGCTTGCCGCAGCCACTGGTGAACTGGGTAAGACGGACGTAGCCAATATTTTTTTGCGGGCCTACAAAACCGGCATACGGCACGCTGGACACTTCAATCTCGCCGCGCTGTACCATTTTTTGAGCAACATTGCCGCTGAATGCATCCTTTACGGTTAATGTAACTTTAGTGCCGGGCGAACCTTTTAGCAAGACACTGATATCTTCTATACTTTTGCCTTTAAGCGGCTGGTTATCAATTGATATAATTAAATCTCCGGGGTGAAGAACAGCTTTTTGCGCAGGACTATTTTCCTAAACATCGCCTACATAAATGTCTTCTCCTTTCTTTTTCATGGAGGCACCTATGCCTCCATATTTGCCATTAATCTGGAATTCGTATTCCTCTAAATCTGATTCGGTTATGTAATTAGTATAAGGATCAAGATTATCGAGCATGGCATCAATGCCTATTTTCACCAGTTTGCCCGGCTCTATAGGGTCAACATAGTAGGTATTCAACTCCTTAAATAAGGTAGCGAATATGTCCATGTTCTTGGAAATCTCGAAGTAAGGGTCGGAAGTTTTGGCCCGTACGAACAGAAAAACAGTTGCGGAAAGTGCGATACCAGCTAAAAAGCCTTTAGCACCTTTTACTTTCTTAATAAATGACATGGCACACTCTTTGAATATCTTAACTTGATACAGCAATGTACGAATATAGTAAGGTATGAAATTATACTTATTGTAAAGTTTAGGCATTTTTTGACAATTCTGTGGGATAGGTTTTTTGGCAGGCTGTATAGATTTCTATAATTTGCGATAAATTATATTATTGAAATGAAAAAGTTTTTACTCTTGTTATTGTGTGGCATCGGTTTAAGTGCAGGAGCATTTGCACAGACATTCACAACCCAATATGATACTACCGGTATGCCTCCTGGAGGTGATACGGTGAGTGGTTCAACTTTTATCAATAACTATATTACCAATACAGGTTTAGGAAGCTTAATCATAAAGTGGACTGTTGTTGGAACGGATTTTCCACGCGACTGGTGGCATGCTGTAAACCCCGGCGGTTCGCCAAGGTTAGGCATTTGTGATAACAAGACTTGTTATAATAATGATACAACCCTTATGCCTTTATGGAATGGCACTAAGGGTGATACCTTTACCAGTTCAAGTTATGATCCAAGTGCAGCAGGAGATTTTCATATGGTACTAGATCTAACAGGTGCTTCAGGAGGTACTCATTGGCTTACAGTAAACCTGAAGGATGCCGGCTCAAGCTATAACAAAAATGTAACCTTCCTGGTAACTAAAGGATATTTAGGAGTTTCTACAATAGTAAAGAGTACAGACGATGTGGTGCTTTATCCTAACCCTGCAATAAATGAAGTAAACCTGGTTTATAATTCAAATGCAGGTGTAAAGAATATTGCAGTATATAATCTAATAGGTGGTATGGTAAGAGTATATAAAGTAACCTCAAATAGCAGCGCAAGACTGGAAATAGGTGATCTTCCTTCAGGTGTTTATTTTGCGAGGCTAATGAATGCACAGGGTAATGTAGTTGCTACCCGCAAATTCACACGTCAATAGTAAGTTTCAATATAATTTTTTAAAATCCCCGCTCATAGCGGGGATTTTAATTTATGGCATATTTTTGGATAGTTTGTATATTGTATATCATTACTATACACCGCAACATGAATTATAAGCCGCTTACCTTTCTTGTTTTTTTATTTTTCAGTTTACCTGTGCTTAAAGCGCAAAAGCCATTTGTGGAGGGACGTATCGTGTATAATGTTACGATAACATCAGCAGATGAAAATGGTAATACCAAAGAATACAAGGGCAGTTATAATATAACCATAAAGGGCAAGCAAATGAGAAAGGAATTGAAAATGAAGAATGGATATGACGATATACTCATCTTTAATTTTGAGAACAATACTGCATACTCTTTAAAGACGCTGGGTGATAAAAAATACGCGATTCAGCTGAATATGGAAGATTTTGTGAGCAAAGCAAGAAAGTATGAAGAATTTAGTCTGAAGAAAGATGAACAGGAGAAAAAGATAGCGGGCTTTAGTGCCCACAAGGCAGATATTAACTATCGTGATGGTAATACGAGTGTCATTTTTTTGACAGATGAATGGCAACCTGATAATAAGCTGACCTTCGAAAGGTTCCCGAATTGCAAATTTTTGCCGCTGGTTTTCGACTACACAAATGAAAATGGCTCCAGGTTGCACTTTCAGGCAGAACATGCGGATGCTATGCCTGTAGAGAATGGAGATTTTAGAATCCCCCCTGACTTTAAACTTATTAGCTATAACGAATACCAGCAACTCTCCCGCTGACACAACTCATTATCTTTTTTCGTAAATTTAAGTGTGCAACAGAGAATAGGCATATTACTACTGTGGCTGCTTTGTTATGGACATCCGGCTATGGCAAATGGAGTATACTCCAATTGGGAAAAAGCATTGTCGGAAAAAAATAATGTGCGTGTACTGCGTATGGGCTTTGCTAACCTGGATACATTGCCTGACATATTCAATCAATTCCCGAACCTGGAAGAAGCATACTTTAATAATAACAGGATCTCAACAATTCCTGCATCATTATTCAATTGTAAAAAACTTAAAAAAATAAATTTCTTACGCAACAGGATAAAGGTGTTACCGGAAGCTATTGGCAGATTGAAAGCATTGCGGGAAGTTTCCTTTAGCTATAATAAAATAGAACAAATACCTGATTCAATAGGTTACTTACCTGAGCTGGAAGAATTAAACCTGACTGATAACAAGATAACCAGCGTACCAGCAAGTATAGGCAACCTGCAAAAGCTTAAAAAACTAAGGTTAGGTTATAATTTATTAGATTCATTGCCAGAAGAAATAACCTACCTTGATAACCTGACATACCTGGATCTGAGCAGTAATAAGCTAACGTCACTACCAGAGAAAATAGGTGACCTTCAAAATCTTCGTTTCCTATACATTCCATATAACCAGCTCAACAGCATTCCCTCATCGCTTGGCAGATGCATGTATTTGCAGGAGCTGGATGCAGCTTATTGCGGCGCCTTCAGCCTACCCTTTAGCCTGGCCAATATACAGAAGCTGGAACTCGTGTATATAGACGATCATACTATTCCCTTTTATCAAAATCCAAGGTATATATTCAGGCAGCGCATAATTGTGATTAACGGAGAGGATAATGTGTACAGGCCATCACAATAAGAATTGAAGTTTATAAAAAATTAAATGCCGCTGTGATCTACAGCGGCATTTTGTCATAGAGAGCTCAATTCTTATGGAAACTTTAAACCACCATATTTATTTATATCAGTCATTGGGATATTGGAACCATAATGCTGATTGATCGTTGCTAATATTTTGTTTGCTACGAGCGCATACCCGCGTGGAGTGAGATGTACGCCATCCAATGAAAATGCACCACCATTTACATACTG
>JBQCEX010000339.1:0-2819 GCA_051959855.1 Flavipsychrobacter sp.
AAAATTATTTCAGAATTTACTTGGCCAATAATTTTAATATCGGTTATGCGGCACTGTAAAGATGTCGTGTTATTATTGTGAGATTGATCCTGCTTTTTGCAGGAAGCAAAAAACATATACGCAATAAAAGCTGCAAACAGAAATAGGCTTTGGTTTTTCATAAGGTATAAAGTGTAAAATTATCTGCAAATATATTTCTTCTCTACAATATCTCATTTGTGCCTATCAGCTTGCAATAAAATGTGGACATCTTAATTTGGAAACGCCTTGTTAATAATAGTACCTTGCCAGTTAGCTAATCAGCCAACATCAGCTAATTGGCCCCAAGTTCTTTGACCTGCTGTAAACCCTTTGTAAAGGCATTAATTAATCAGCTAATTATCACATTAGCTAATTGAAAATGCGACATTTTGTAACCTTTTTGAGTAGTTCTGTCCACTGATGTTACTTTTTATAAAAAACTAATAACATAATAGCAGTAAGCCTTTCCGCACATTACTATGCAATAAATGTCCCAAAAGAACATTTTTCAGAAAATGTCACATTTGCTATCCCAGCTTTTTGCATCACATTGTTACATTCCATCTCATTATACATTGATTCAGGTATAAAGAGAGCATTTTATACCCAATTATACCTTGTGCAAAATCGCTGAGAGCATCCACTATAAATGCTTTCAGCCAAAAATTGTAAAAACCGTAATTTTTTCTCAGCTAGGATCGATAGCTAGTTTACCAATATCTTCTTAAGGATCACAATTTGCCCCAGGTGATAATGCGTATGTTCAATGATGCCCTGTATGTTACGGTAATAATTGCCATATTTCGCATCCGTAAAATCTTCCCATAGCTGTGCTTCTGGTATCTGCGCTATCAACTCGGCAAAGTGGCTCGCATCAGCAAGCAACTTGTCCACAAGCTTTTGCCAGTCCTCAGGCCCACTGATAGCTTGGTGCTCGAAGCTAAGCGCATCCTTTGCATTCAGCGCCTCACCCTCCAGCACCTTGCTCACAGCGGCCACATAATAGTTGATATGATTTACTAATGTAGCAATAGTATTGAACGACTGCACCTTAGTAGTAGCCTGCTGCCAGCTCACATCCGCCAGCGCGTCTTTCAGGTTCACTGAGGTCCAGTTACCGCCAAAGTGCACATCCTTTAGATGCTTGGCCAAATGTTGAGATAGGTTCATATTAGCGGAGTTTTCAAATCCAAGTTAACTAAATTTACCCGTCAAACTTCCACCATGAGTATATTCCCCTCAAAGCTGCAATTGCGTATAGACTGGAGCGAGATGGACCTCTTCGGCCATGTAAACAATGTCATGTACTTCAAGTATATACAGGCCTCCAGGGTTAACTACTGGGAGATATCTGGCCTGGTAAAGCATTTTCAGGAAGATAGGATAGGGCCTATACTGGCCAATACAACCTGCAAGTTTATGAAGCCATTGCATTACCCAGGCAATATTACCATACTGGCTGAGGTGGAATTTATGAAGAACACAAGCTTCGGTATCCATCACCAGATACTCAACGAAGCTGCTGAGCTAGCCGCCGAAGCTCATGACGTCATAGTATATTACGACTTCAATAAGAACGAAAAAGCAAACATACCCGATAGCTTCCGCCAGGCAGTCACTCAGCTCGAAGGCAGAAGCTTTTAAAGAACAAGCTTACCTGCTAATTTACCGCTTTGGCTTCGGCATCATCTTCGGCCACATGTATGCTCAGCGTGCGCAACTTGGGGGCTGCAAAGAAGGCGCTGATCACAACTACTATGGTCATGCACCCGCCAAATACAACCGACGGTATCAGCCCCATCCATTTGGCCGTATACCCGCTCTCCACAGCGCCCAGCTCGTTAGACGAGCTGACGAACATGGTGTTCACCGCAGCTACACGGCCCCGCACGGCTTCCGGCGTATATAGTTGCAGAATGGTGCCACGTATCACTACGCTCACCATATCGAACACACCCGTCAGTATCAGGAGGAAGAAGGAAAGGTAAAAGTTCTTTGACACGGCAAAAGCCACCGTAGCCAGCCCGAAGCCCGCAATGCACATCAGCAGCTTATAGCCTGGCTTCTTCTTCAGTGGCACAAAGGATAGTATCCCCAGGGTTATCATAGAGCCTATACCCGGTGCGGCGCGCAGCCAGCCCAGCCCAATAGCGCCCACATGCAGTATCTCCTGTGCGTATGCCGGTAGCAGTGCCACAGCGCCGCCAAACAGCACCGCAAACATATCCAGCGACAGCGCAGCAAGTATCACCTGTGTACTGAATACGAAGCGTAACCCCTCCCGCAGGCTCTTCAATATTGGCTCCTTCTTGTTCTGTAGTATGGGCTGCTTGGGTATCCGTATGATCGCCACCAGTGCCACCAGCTCAAAAGCTATCACACTGAACATGCTTATGTCTAAGCCTGCTACCAGTATAAAGCCGCCCACTAGTGGCCCCAGTACGGCGCCTATCTGCCAGGCCGTACTGCTCCAGGTAGTACCATTGGCATATTCCGAGCGTGGTAGCAGCATACCCATTATAGCAAAAGAGGCTGGACTCATAAAAGCCCTCAGCACTCCACCCAGGAACACTGCAAAATAAACCATTCTCACTACAGCCCCCACTGAAAATGTATGCTCAAACCGGGGTACGGAGAGGGTGGCCAGAAACAACCCCACGAGCACATACCCTATTATACAGGTCAGTATAGTACCTCGTTTCTCCATCTTATCTACAAAGTGGCCGGAGAAGAAAGAGCAGCCAATAGCCGGTATAGCCTCACACAGCCCCAATACCCCAACCAGCGATACGTCTTTG
>JBQCEX010000340.1:0-3284 GCA_051959855.1 Flavipsychrobacter sp.
CTGCTCCTGTTCTTTATAGAAAGGGATGAGCTGGATATCTACAACATACCAATACATACCATCACCCAGGAATTCCTGGACTATATACATACCCTGGAGTCGCTGAATATATAGCTGGCAAGTGAATTCATATTGTTCATCTCTACACTAATGCGCATTAAGGCGAAGATGCTATTGCCACGCAGGGAGGTGGATGCTCAGGGAAATGAGGTAGATCCAAGGCAGGAACTGGTAGATAAGATACTTGAATACAAACGCTTCAAGGAGGCTTCTGAAGAGATGGACCTGATGGAGGCGGAAAGATTGCTGCAGCAAAAGCGCGGCAATATCCGCAAAGAGCTGGAAATGTTGGGCGAGGAATACTCCGAAGGCACAGAGATACAGACAGTGACCATGTATAAGCTGATGCAGGCTTATGAGCGTGTAATGAACAAGTTCAAGTATCGCATCAATAAGCCGCAGCACGTAGTGGTAAAATATAACTACAGCATGGAAGGCCAGCGTGCTTATTTGCTGGACTATGTGCAGAAAGAAAGAAGAGTGGCGTTCGAAGCTATTTTCATGCAGTGCGAAAGCAGGATACACGCTATTTTCACCTTCCTCGGTATGCTGGAGTTAATACAGCAGAAATACCTGGGCATTTTAATAGGTACCGGCAGAAACAATTTCATTATAGAATGGAATGACAACCGTGAGGAAGAGCCTACACTTGATATTAACAAATCTTTAGATGCTGAAGAGGGTACTGACAGCTCTGAGCTGGCACAGTAATTGATATATTATAAGCGTAGGTTAGCCTACACGAAAAGATTCCCCAAACACTGTCGGACAGAGGTTGTGGGGGCTTTTTAGTATATAGGCTTATCTATTGTTCCCTGCCGTATATATGCACTTCAGATGTAATAGTGGTAGGAGCGGACATCCCCATCATATCCATATCCCCATCCATGTGGCGGGTAAGCTTATAATCTACGATCAGGCCAGTACTAATCTCGATATCCAGTGTGCCGGTTTGCGTGCCACGCATGTTTAAGCCCTTGATTTCAGGGTTGTCAGCTGCCCCGCTAATGAGGTTCGAATTGATCTCAATATGTGCTATACCATTGCTTATGGACGTCAATTTATAAGTGTTGTCTGACGCTGCATTCAGAAAGCTTATAGCGCTTTCGCTCTTGCTAGTCCAGGTATCGCCAATCTTTACAGGCTTACCAGGGTACACATTGAATAGCTGCTGCAGCATATTATGTATAGCTGTATCGCTGAACTGGTTCAATTCACTTGATGAAGCATTAGTATCAACAGCACTCGGTTTCTTAATATTAACGATGCTGCCATCAGCCGTCAATGTTGCCGTATAAGGTTTATGCAATACATCTGTAATGCTTTGAAATATCTTCTGCGATTGCTTGGCGGTATCCTTTGAATCAAACTCTACAGACATCATGCTATTACCTGATTTCAGCGCGATCCTGTCGTAAGAAAAGGTGATGGTTTTATCCTGGCCGGAAGATGTTACCTGGTATATAGCCTCTGTAGTCATGTTCTGCGAAATAGCTATGGAAGCGCCCTTTATCTGGGGCTCTATGGATACTTTGCTCTCCTTTATATACTTGTACTTTGCTCCAGGCTTGAAGTTTAGCTTCAGTTCAATAGGTCCATTGTCTGTGCTGCTGCCATTGTTATTGCAGCTTTGCAATGTGTAAGCGAAGGACAATGTATAGATACCTATAAGTAATGAAGATACTTTCATATTAGCGATTAAGAATTACAAAAATAGGAATGAATGGCAGCAATCATAATTATTAAAGGAATTTAATGAAATAACCGAATTTTGCAGCGCAATGAAAGGGGAACATGTAAACATACTTGCTATAGAATCATCTTGTGATGAAACAAGTGCGGCAGTGGTGCGTGATGGGGTAGTATTGAGCAACCTGATAGCTACGCAGAAAGTTCATGAACTATATGGCGGGGTAGTGCCGGAGCTGGCATCAAGAGCGCATATGCAGCATATAGTGCCTGTGGTAGATGTAGCCTTAAAACAGGCTGGCCTGGACAAAAATGATATAAATGCAGTAGCTTTTACTCAGGCTCCGGGCCTGATAGGTTCGTTACTGGTAGGTACCAGCTTTGCTAAAGCTTTTGCCCAGGCACGTAAGTTGCCATTAATATCGGTACATCATATGCAGGCGCATGTTCTTGCCCATTTCATTGAAGATCCGAAGCCGGAGTTCCCGTTTCTCTGCTTAACTGTTTCGGGGGGGCATACGCAAATCGTTTTGTGCAAGAGTCATCTTGATATGGAAGTGCTGGGCGAGACTGTAGATGATGCAGCAGGTGAAGCATTTGATAAGGTGGCCAAGATGCTGGGCTTGCCATACCCCGGCGGACCTATGGTAGATAAAAATGCTAAACTAGGAAACGCGCATCGTTTCACATTCCCGGTGACAGATATGAAAGGGTATGACTTTAGCTTTAGTGGAATAAAGACTGCGGTGCTTTATTTTTTGCAAAATGAGAAAAAGGCCGATCCTGATTTTGCAGAAAAGAATATGAATGATATATGTGCATCAGTGCAGTGCACTATCATTAAAATGCTGATGAACAAACTACAAAGGGCAGCAAATGAATTGCAAATAAAGCATGTAGGTATAGCCGGTGGTGTATCTGCCAATAGCGGCCTGCGGCAGGCATTGACAGAAGTTGGTGAAAAGAATGGATGGCAGGTGTATATACCAAAGTTCGAATATTGTACGGATAATGCGGCGATGATAGGAATAACTGCTCACTATAAATATCTCAAAGGAGAATTTGCTGATCTTAGCGTAACGCCATCAGCAAGGGCAAGCTGGACATGAGCAATCAATACTTTCAGTTTAAGCAATTCAGGATAGAACAGGATAAATGCGCCATGAAGGTATCTACTGATGCCTGCATACAAGGTGCCTGGACGCCTATTCATGATCATGTGAGGCATGTGCTGGATATTGGTACGGGCACTGGTCTTTTATCATTAATGCTGGCCCAAAGAGATCCGCGAATGCATATAGATGCAGTAGAGCTCGACGAACAAGCGGCGACACAGGCGAAAGAAAATATTGTCTCTTCCCCATTTAGCGAACGCATCGATATTATACATGGTGATGCGAAAGAATACCAGGCAAATCAACAATATGATTTAATTATTTGCAACCCTCCCTTTTTTCAAAACAGCTTACTGGGAGATAACTCAAAAAGGAACACGGCAAGGCATACTTTATCATTCAGCTATGAAGATCTTTTGG
>JBQCEX010000341.1:0-2732 GCA_051959855.1 Flavipsychrobacter sp.
TAAAATTTCAAGACTTGCAGCCACATGTTCGGCAAGCTGGGCATAGACAATGCCGCCAATATTTATCCCTACCTTATGATAACCAGCAAAATAATCACCATCAACCTGGGTAAAATTTGCACCTGCAACCAGGCCGCCGTAGAATACACGCTGTTCTTCAACATAATAGTTGCTTTGCGCCTCCAGCTTGTTAAAAAATCCAACCGATGTGAGCAGAACCACAATAAATAGCGCTAATTTTCTAATTTTAGCCATTGAAACCGGAAATTGCAAATGAGCTTCAAATATACAGCAAACACGCTGAAAAAGCTGGAACAACTCTTCGAAGAGGCGCGCTACATCATTCGTTATGAGCGCGGAAACTTCAATTCCGGCTACTGCATACTGGAAGATAAAAGAGTGGTCGTAATCAATAAATTCTTCAGTACAGAAGGCAGAATAAATGCCTTAATGGAGATATTACCAACTATTGCCATAAATGAAGAAGAGCTGAGCGGCGAGATGCAAAAGTGGTATAAGCAGATGAAGGAAACCACTGCACCTGGGAATGAAACATCAACACAAACCGAAATGGATCTATAAGCGTGAAGATAACATTCCTTGGCACCGGCACCTCTCAAGGCGTACCTGTAATAGGCTGCGACTGCGCTGTGTGCACATCTGCAAATAAGAAAGATAACAGGCTGCGTACGTCCATATGGGTAGAAACGCCTGAAGCCAATATAGTGATAGATACCGGCCCTGATTTTCGATATCAGATGCTGCGGGCCAATGTGCGGAAACTGGATGCTGTAGTGTTTACACACAGCCATAAAGACCACATAGCAGGACTGGATGATGTGCGTGCCTATAATTATTTTCAGCAAAAGGCAATGGATGTATATGCTACCATACATACACAGGATGCGCTACGCCGGGAGTTTGAATATGTATTTAACAATAAAGACTACCCCGGAATACCCCAGTTGAACCTGCATACCATACATCCTGATGAGCCGTTTGTCATAAACGGACTGGAAATACTGCCTATAAGGGTAATGCATTACCATATGGAAGTGCTGGGCTTCAGAATAAAAGACTTTACATATATAACAGATGCCAACTATATAGCGCCCAAAGAACTGAATAAAATACAGGGGTCGAAGGTGCTGGTGCTGAATGCGCTGAGAAGGGAGCCCCATATCTCTCACTATACGCTGGAGGAGGCAATAGAAATCGCGAAACTGGTAGGGGCGCAGGATACGTACTTTACACATATCAGTCACCAGCTAGGGCTGCATGATGAGGTGAGCAAAGAGCTACCCCAAGGCATACACCTGGCCTATGACGGGCTGACACTGGAGCTATAAATTTGATTATCAGCGTATTTCTTAGTTAATTTACAAACAACCGAAAAGGAATGAAAAAAATAATTGCAGCCTTATTACTGGCATTCAGCGTTTCTGCTGTACATGCCCAATATGAAAACACGACTATTAATATAGGACAGAAGGCTCCGGAGTTAGCTTTCCCCTCCCCTGACGGTAAAGTGCTCAAGCTATCTGAAGTATATAAAGGACGTGTGGTATTGCTTGATTTTTGGGCATCATGGTGCGGACCTTGCAGAAGATCGAGCCCGGCACTGGTAGCTACATATAAAAAATACAAGGATGCCAAATTTAAAAATGCTAAGAAAGGCTTCACAGTAGTGAGTGTATCGCTGGACCAGAAAAAGGAACCCTGGCTTAAGGCTATAGAAAATGATAGTCTTATCTGGCCATACCATATGAGTGATCTGGGTGGCTGGCAGTCAAAGGCGGCCGTTATATATGGCGTACAATTCATACCTCAGTCATTCCTGGTAGGACCGGACGGCAAGGTGATAGGTAAATATACCATGGTGGAACAGGCTGACGATGATCTGAAAAAACTGATGAAAGGCCAATAAATTAAAACGAAACAGATATAAATGTTTCTATTAAAGTTTTTGACAAATCTTAGAAAAAACTTAACTTTGCAACCTTATTGTAAAACGCATGGCCAAATCCATGCTCAAAAATTGCTAAAATGAAAAAAAATATTCATCCGGAAGGTTACCGTTTAGTGGTATTCAAAGATATGTCAAACGACCACACATTTCTTACCCGTTCTACAGCGCCTACAAAGGAAACAATAGTATGGGAAGATGGTAACGAATATCCGCTTGTAAAGGTGGAAATCTCTAACATGTCTCACCCTTTCTATACAGGTAAGGCTATGTTCGTAGATACTGCAGGCCGTATCGATAAATTCAACAAACGTTACGCAAAGAAGAGCTAATTGGCTTTTTCTACTAATATTACTTGCTTTAAGCATGAAAAATCCCGACTTTTGGCGGGATTTTTTCATTTATGCAGGTGATATTATTTGATGACAACAGGCGCTATCGCCTGCTTCCTTTTACCCATACCCGCCCGGTGGCGGACATACGCTGTGGCATACTGACCATGCGCGAGCGATGGGAACGCTGCCTGAATATGGAAGGCAGCAGCAGCCTGACAGAGGAATATATACAGCCTGTCTTCCCGATGAATGCCGGGAGCGACAATCTTTATATAAATGGCGGAGTATTTGCTACCTATGAACTAGCAACCGCTATAGCTCAATTGCAGGAAGGGCAAAGGCTGGAAAAAGATGGCCTCACCATCGCTGTTCGAAGCAATGCCAAGCACAGCTTTAAGACGTTTAATGAGGAAACGGCAAGATTAAAAGCA
>JBQCEX010000342.1:0-8734 GCA_051959855.1 Flavipsychrobacter sp.
GCAATAGCTATACTATGCATCCCCAGGAGGAAAACTTTTATAAGGCAGTTGGCATAGCAGCCATCGTGCTTGGTTTTATTATAGCCTACTTCATAATAAATATGATCAGGCACCAGAGAAGGAATGCCCGGTTGTATAAAGCAAAGATAAAAGCTGAAATAACTGCACAGGAAAATGAACGGAAACGCATAGCGCATGATATGCATGATGAGCTGGGGCCGGTAATATCTGCAGTGAAGCTACAGATCAATCACCTGGAGCTGAATAGTGATGATGATAGACAAATCATAGAGCGCTCGAATAAGTATATAGATGATATTGTAAAAAAAATGCGGGAAATCGCCTATAACTTACTCCCTAATACGTTAGTGCGGCATGGACTGGTAAAAGCATTGGAAGAATATGTGCATAAGACTTATGGAATGTATGACCTGGAAATACAACTGGATCATGAAGGTGAGTGGGAGCTAAGCAAAGAAGAAGAAATAAATATCTACAGAATAGTACAGGAAATTATTCACAACACCATAAAGCACGCAAAGGCCAGGAAACTAACGATACAGCTGAGAAGAGACCAGGATAAACTGTACCTGATAACTACCGATAATGGAATAGGCTTTGACTATGACAGGCAATCAACAAAAAATGTAGGCCTGGGATTGTTTAACTTGCAGAGCAGAGCGGAAATACTGAACGCTAAATTCTCACTGAAATCTGAGGCAGGCAAAGGAACACGATTTATTTTTGAAATTCCTGTAAAATAAAAGTTATGCAAACACGGCAAGCGATTAAAGTGGTTATTGCTGACGACCATGAAATTTTCAGAGATGGACTGAAGCTGATGCTTAGCCATGCAGCAGATATTACCTGCATAGGAGAAGCTGCTGACGGAAAAGAGCTTATAAGCATTGTAGAGAAACTGCAGCCTGATGTGATCATTACCGACATAAAAATGCCGGGATTGGATGGCATTGAGGCTGCCAAGCAAATAACAGCCAAGTACCCGCTAATTGGTATCATAGGTCTTTCTATGTTTGAGGAGGAACAGTTAATAATGGATATGCTGGAGGCAGGAGCATCAGGCTATCTGCTTAAAAATTCTGACAAAGAAGAACTGATAGACGCTATACATACCGTATACAAGAACGGTCAATATTATTGTAAATATACTTCTGCCAAGCTGGCCAAGATGATAGCGCACAGTAGGAATAACAGGAATGCAGCCAAGGAAAAGATCCCGGAATTTACGGATAAAGAAGTGCAAATAATTAAGCTGATATGTGAAGGGCTTACTAACAAGGAAATTGGTGAGCGCCTGTTTATGAGTGTGCGAACTATAGAGGGCTACAGGATAAAAATACTGGAGAAAATGAATGTCAAGAATACCGTGGGTATAGTGATAACTGCTATCAGATTAGGCTATTATTCACCGGAGTTGGTATAAGTAGTACACATTTTTAAAGAAGGTTCCGGCAACTGCCGGAACCTTCTTATATTTTATGCCTAAAAAGGTGGAAATTTACAAAACAATATAAAAGGTATGCAAGAGCTGGTAATAGCGTCGAATAATCAGGGGAAAATACTGGAGATAAAAGCAATGATAGAAGGAGTAGAATTGCTATCGTTGAACGATATTGGGTTTACAGATGAGATACCGGAACCATACTTTACGTTTGAGGAAAATGCAATGACAAAGGCATCTGCTATACATGCCTACTGTGGCAAAAATGTGTTTGCTGATGACAGTGGTATTTGCGTAAATGCATTAAATGGTGAACCCGGCGTAATAAGCGCACACTATTCAGGCCGGCGGGACGATGAGGCAAACCTGCAAAAAGTGCTGCATGAATTAAAGGGTAAAAATGATCGCAGCGCATATTATAAGGCAGTGATCTGCCTGATATGGGAGGAAGAAACTTATTTTTTTGAAGGCATCTGCAATGGGAGGATCATTGAAGAAAAAAGAGGGACCGGCGGATTTGGCTATGATCCTATATTTATTCCGGAGGGCTATAATGAAACATTTGCGGAGCTACCCCTTTCTATAAAAAATAAAATCAGTCACAGAGGAAAGGCTGTAGAAAAGATGGTCCAATTCTTAAATGACCGGATGACTAATGACATTCCACTCTTAACTGTATAATATGAAATTTTCGATAGGCGATAATATTGTTTTGAAACGTACGGGTGAAGAGGGGCATGTCATAGCTGTAATAAATGAGCAGATGTATGAAGTGGAGGTAAATGGCACCACCTTCCCGGTTTACAAAGATGATATTGACCATCCATACCTGAAATGGTTCACAGAAAAAAGAAAAGTAAAGAAAGGCAGTTTGCCGGAACAATTGCCGGTGGAAAGCGAACGATTTAAAAAATCAAGACTGGCAAGAGGCGTTTATCTTTCTTTTGTTCCGGTTTTTAAGGTTGAGGAAATGGAGGATGTGGTCGACTATATAAAGGTTCATTTACTGAATGAGCTGCCGGTTTCAATAAAGTTCGCTTACGATGTGAGGCTTGCCCATAGCAGTGAATTTAAACATGAGGGCACATTGCATGAGTTTGGCAGTGTATACCTGCATAATGTAAGCTTTGAAGATATGAATGAGCAGCCAAGGTTTCACTGGCAGCTGACAAACCTATCAAACAGAGATATGGCCATTGCAGAAGGAGTGCTGCGGATAAGGCCGGCAAAACTTTTTGAGCACGTAACAAATGTGCTGCAGAAAGGTGAACCTACCTTTAGTTATTTATTGATAGACGATTTTAAACCCAAGCCTACGCCTGAAAAAATAGAGAAGTTTGAGCCTCAAACAAAACCTGATTATATAAACACAAAGACGCTCAGCAACCTGGAGGCTCCACTATATGAACTGGATCTGCATATAGAAAAACTGGTAAACGACGTAAGCGGGCTAAATAACGCTGATATGTTAAAAATACAGCTCGATACATTGAAGCGTTACCTGCATTTATCGATTGTGCATAAACAGGAGCGCATGGTGATCATACACGGGCTGGGGAAGGGCGTGCTTAGAGACGAAGTGCACAAAATATTAAAGCGTACACCTCAGGTAAGGCTATTTACCAACGAATGGCAGGGACAATATGGTTTTGGGGCTACGGAAGTGTATTTTAAATACTAAGAAGTGTATTGCTGTAATACCTGTTGTATCTGTTTGGCAGGGATAACGCCTGATTGGCGCCATTTGAGCTGCCCGTTTTGATAAATTATAAGGGTAGGTACGCTTTGTATGCCTAGTTCCCTGCTCACTTCAGGATTTCGGTCAACATCAATCTTTATAATCTTTACAGCATCTCCCATTGCAGTCTTCACTTCATGCAGTATTGGGGCTAGCATTTTGCAGGGCCCGCACCATTCAGCAGAAAAATCAACCAATACCGGTTTTTCTGATTGTATTGCTTCTCTGAAAGATCCCATACCAAGGCTTTTTTAAAAGTCGGCAAAAAAATTATTCCATTATCGTTTGCGAATGCTCAATGCAGCAAGCAATTCATCTGCAATTTCATCAGTATAGATGCCTGCACCATTAACAAGGATACCCTTAATGTTATATTTAGGAGACGAGATCGCATATACAGTTGCCTCATCATCCGGATCGCTTTCGCCTTCAAAACGGTAAAATTTATCAATAATAAACTCATCATGCAGCAGTTTATATTTTTCGCCTGAAGTGCCTATATAATTGGGCGTAAGGTTGAAATCCTCAGTATAGCCTTCTTTTTGCAGCATGTCTATTATTTCGGAAACGGTGTTCATCATGGATAGCAATTTCTGTTTAGTAAAGTTAAATTATAGTTGGCATTTTATTACACAGCGGCCGCTTGGCATAGCTTTTTATATTCGACTGATAACCAAATTCGTTTTTATGAAAAAGATATTATTGCTTACGACTGGAATTTTAATGACACTGGCGACACAATCAAAGGCGCAATACCTCTCTTTAGGTCCTGTGGGAGGATTTGGTGGAAGCTGGACAACAAATCTGCCTGGTAGCAGCAAGGCACAACCTTCTGGTTACCTGGGTATTGGCCTCGTATATTCAAAAAATGTGCATTGGGGCTGGGGCGGACAACTAGAAGTATCATCAGAAGGCTATAGAAGAGATGCAATGGGCGATGTGGTAAGAGACAATCCTATGTATCTGCGTCTGCCACTACGTGCTTATTATTTCTTTGGCGACTATGGTGCTACTGTGCGTCCTAAGGTATATTTAGGCCCATCTTTTGGTGTTAAGGTAGGCGAATCAAGTAGTATGTCATCAACCTATAGCGATGCCTATATGGATGGTTCGTCTAACAATTTCAGAACATTTGACTGGGGACTTGATGCAGGTGCTGGATTAAATGTTCGCCTGGCAAAAGCAACCTGGCTGAATATGGATCTGGGTTACTACCAGGGATTAATGGATGCCGTGAAAAATGATGCCGCAGGTAATACTAACCTGAATGAAAATCTTCGTTTTAACGTAGGTGTATTATTCGGCTGAAGGTAAGAGCATTTCTTATAAAAACGAATGCCCGCAACAAATTGGTTGCGGGCATTTTTGTGTCTAAGATTGTTATTTAGATTTGGCTGCGGCCTTAGCAGGTTTAGCTACTCGGTTTTCTTTATAGCGCATATCCGGTGTGCCGTCCTTTTTCAGATGTTTAGTTGTTGTAGTCTGGGTAGTTGTTTCTGTTTTTGTTTTAGCCTGCATTTTTTTGGGCTGCTGTTTGGCGCCTTGTGCAAAGGCTGCAGTCGCCATAATGGTAAATGCAAGTGCTGCTGAAAGTATCTTTTTCATTGTATGCTGATTTGTAATAAATATACAACATTAAATAATCAAATGCCTGGTTTTAAGCGTTTTATTCCGCATCTCCTTTTTGCTTCTGCCTGGCTATTTCCTGTCGTATCTGTTGATCCTGCGGAATTATCTCATCAGGACCTAACACTTCAATTCGTTTTATATAGGGAAAATAAAAATCGCCGTCAGGGTTAGTGCTTGCAAAGGTGATCTTTAGCTGGAGATAGTAAATTATCTTTTTCTTTTTTATACTGACATACGTTTGTTCGTAGGAGACCGTATCACTGTCCTTTTCTTCAGGTAGCACGATGGCGGGCTTACCATAACTGATGCCAGGATAAAGTTTTCTAAACTTGTCCGATAGGGCCTTTATTTCCTTTTTGTTTTGTGTGCATTTCGATAGGTTCACCCGGTTGTTTTTGTCAAAATCATTATTTAATAATGCACTATTCACATTAAAAGCAATAATGCCAAACTCATCATGCGCATTAGTATTATTTTGCCGGATGACAATAACCTGCGCAAATGCAGGAAAGACGAGGAAAGTTAATAAGCAGGATAATAGGAAGTACCGCAGCATTTTTTTCTTTACGCTAAGGTAAGGCTTAGATAAATTTTAAAAAGATAAATAACGTAACATAAAATGTTATATATGGGGGTAATCTGTGTATAAGTATTTGTAAAATATGATTGCCTTTCATCTTAATTTACCGTCTATAGATAGGTGCGTTGAGTACGATTTTTATAACATATCATCTATAATACCCAAGACATGGAACATAAAATTACAATTGCTGAAATGTTATTAAGAAGTATAGCTATATTAAGTCTCATAGTTATCAGCGCCTTCCTCATGTTTGGATGGCTGAGAGGATGGAATATGGAGCGGGATCTCAAACGCAGGCGTTAAACTTTTCTATCTCAAAAGTTCCTCAATATCGGGATATCCTTCTAAATTGTCCATCTGCTGCATGATATGTGGGTAACGCCAACGTACCCATTTACTCATAGGCTTTACTGTAAACCGTTTAGGATTTGGTAACGAAGCAATGATCATAGCAGCTTCAGCCCGGCTCAGGTTTTTGGCAGGTTTATTGAAGTATTTACGTGAGGCCGCTTCGATACCGAAAGTACCAGGTCCCATTTCTATAACATTCAGATATACTTCCAGAATTCTTTTTTTACCCCAGGTCCATTCTATGATCTTGGTAAAATAAAATTCCGGCACCTTGCGTATATACCTGCCTATGCCACTGCCTTGCCACAGAAAAACGTTTTTTGCAGTCTGCTGGCTAATGGTGCTTGCTCCGGCTCCCTTTATCCTGCTTTTTTTATGAGTTTTACCGTTTACACTTTTGTCAATAGCATTCCAGTCAAACCCATTGTGTTCGGTAAATAGCTGGTCTTCACTCGCAATGGCTGCAAGTTTCACATTGCGCGATATATCCGCCCAACTTACATAATCCCTGTTCAGGCCATAACCGGTAACCACTGATGCCACTTGCGTTATGGTAATGGGTGGAAAAAGCCATCTGCAAATGACTGCATAAACAGAAGAGCTGATGAATAAGGTAAGTATAAGTCGAACAGTAAATCTCCAAAATCCTCCTTTTCTTTTATTGCCTGCAGCCATAGATAAAAATTGCCGTGGTGAATTTAATCAATTTGTTTCTTCCTGGGTTGAACGTAAATAATGGCACACAATGCTAATAGCCACAAAATCCTGCTGCTGTACCTGCCGCTTGCCACAGAGAAAAATCCACATTCAAATGCATTAAACAGGATGAGGATAATACAGAAGTACAAGAGCATTTTACCTTCAGCTGAAAGATTTCTTTTCAGTAATGCGTATGCCATCACTATAAGGGAAAGCAGAATAACAATAATAGCAATGCTGTTGCAAACCTGTAAACCATTCTGTAGTAGCCCCTTGCTTTGCCTTGAATTATTAAAGGATACAAGCTCATGGGGCAGGTATTGAGATAGATAAGCCTGTACATCTTCATTGGCATATCGGTCTGGCAGCTCAGCTACAGTAAAACAAAATAGTTGCTTTTCACTGGCCGTAAATGCAGACCGGAGATAGGGGAGTAGGTAACGACTGGATGTAAGTGACGAATGAATGATATCGTTTATCTCTGTATTTAAGCCTCCCAGGCCACCTTCTTTATTTAACGGACTGTTATTGTCCCATAAAAAGTAATGGGCATTTTGTGGCAGGGAATCCCTGTATTTGCAGAGTTTATAGTTATAGTGTGCACAATTATCATCAAGATATTGTTTCAATGTGCCGTGCTGCAACAACGAACTGAATATGTAAACCTGCTTGGAGCGCAGCAGCACAGGTCCCATAACTATTGTTCCTGCCGCACTCAGGAGTATGAGCATACTAATGCGTGTAGTAATGCTTATAGCTGTAGAAGGACCAGAGAAACGTTTCCGGAAAAGAAATAATATAGCTAAGGTGAAAATGAATAAAGGTACCTGTGCAACGTGCGTAGCAATAGCAATAACGAAGATGCAATAAAGGATAAATGCATCAGCCTTGCTGGTTTTCGCTATAACAAGTATTGTTGCTGCCATCAATGCTATAGCAATAAATATATCCGGCTGCAATTGACATACTACCCATGGCAGGCCCGTAAACAGCAGTATCAATAAAGGCCATAAATGCTTTAATGAAAACCCGGTCCCGGTAAGCTGATGATATAGCCTGATGACAAGGTAGGATGTAACATATGCCTGCAGAAAGATAACTGGCCAAAGAGAAAGCCCATTCATACTGGCCACCCAAACGATCATTCCATATGCAATAGATTTTTCAAACGGAGTGAGTGCTTTAAATCCAAATTGTAGATAAACAGCTGAGTCACCCGTTAACAAGGGATAGCCATTATAAAAAGCCGGCAACATTAATAATAATGCCCCAGCAATAACTACAGTATAAAACTTCAGCTCGGCCGATTTGCGCGGATGGGTTAATCCATTCATTATTAAAGCATTGCCGTGATGAAGGTAATAATTATTATTTGCCCCTCACAGCTGCCCGGTTGCTAATTGGTAGGGTTTAAAATATCAGGATTGATTTCTGTAGCTTCTATAGATGGCTGTTCTTCTGCCACCAATGCCTTTACTTCCGCCAGTGTGGAATTTAAGCTGTTATACAATATGTAGAAAGTATACCGGTCAGGCACATTCTGTTTAGCGGCTCCGGGTTCAGCAAATGAACTGATGTTTGTCTCAAGTACCTCCGCATCCTTATGTTCGGCAAGCCATTCGTTTACCTCCAGCTCTAATGAGTTTATATCTAACGCGACAAAAAATTTGACCTTTTTCATAATGAATTATTTAGCCTTGTTGCTTAAAAGAATCGCAGGCTCGGGGAATTGTATTTTGCAGAATCAATAGTAAAAACTATGCCTCAAAATCAAACAGTGTGCTTATTGTAAAGTTACGAAAGTTTACCTACTCCCTTTTTTCCAGTTCTGTCACTTTCAATTCATGCACAGTACCCTTAAAGTTATAAGTAGAGCTTATATAAACTTTGACCTTAGTCGAAACAAAATATGGTGGAATACTCATATAAAACTCGTAATGGTTTATGCTGTCATTAATGCTTATGGGGCTGAATAGCCTTACTCTTGCATGTTTTACAGAATCACCGGTTTTCAGCTCGGCATTTATAAAACTTTGCCACAGGTTGTCGGGGGCTTTTATCGTACATTCTACTTTCAGCCACGCCTTACCCACAATTGTTTTTATATTTTGCTCAAATAGAGTATATGTCCCCGTCCCCGAAAATTGGACAGGCTTAGTGTACACCGAATCCACAAGAACTTTTTGATTATAGTTTTTTTCAGAGTTAAGTACTTCATCAACATCCAGCAGGCTCATATCTAATGGGCTGGGGTGCATATTCAGGTACACCC
>JBQCEX010000343.1:0-11405 GCA_051959855.1 Flavipsychrobacter sp.
CAACTCCGGTAAAGGAGTTGAGCAAGGAGATGACCACCGGCATATCGGCACCGCCAATCGGCATAACGAACAATATACCATATATAGCTGCCATTGCCAGTATGCAATAAATAAGCACCGGCATGTCAATATATTGCCCAATAACGATGATAGCCAACGCAATAATACCGATGAGCAGTGCAAAATTGATTACCTGGCCGGCAGGTATTGTTTTGTCTTTTATTCTTCCGTTCAGCTTGCCCCAGGCTATCATACTGCCTGCAAATGACACAGTACCTATTACCATACCCAGTACTATCACCAGCAATCTGCCCGTGGAGCTTACTTCGGCCTTATGATATTCCACCAAAGATATCAGCATGGCGCAGGCGCCGCCCATACCATTAAACAGACTTACCATTTCCGGCATAGAGGTCATCTTTACCTTCTTAGCGGCAAGGGTGCCTACTATGCCACCAACCAGCAGGCCTCCGAATATCCATGCATAGTTATGCAGGCGCTGATGGGTATCAGGTGTTTCCCAGAGAAATATAGTGGCTGCAATAGCAATGGTCATACCTGCGGCCGCCATCAGGTTGCCGCGTCTTGCAGTTTCAGGATGTGACAGCATTTTCAGCCCGGCTATAAATGTAACCGAACCTATGAGGTAACTGAGCAGCAGTAAAGCGTAACTATTTACAAGTTCCATTGGGCGCTGTAATTAATTGTTTGTTTGGTTTATTTTTTCTTTTTCTTGCTGAACATCTCCAGCATACGGTCGGTTACCACGAAGCCACCCACAACATTCAATGTACCCAACACCACAGCCAGAAAGCCGAGTGTAAGCGCCAGGTAATCATCCTCCCCTGCCTGCCCCATCACAATGATAGCGCCGATTATTACTACACCATGTATGGCATTGGCGCCACTCATAAGTGGCGTATGCAATACTGATGGCACACGTGAAATAACTTCTATACCCAGGAAAATAGATAGTATAACTATTGTTATCAGCTGATAGTTATCTATAAAAAAATGACTTATTGCATCCATATCTGTTCTATTTACAATTAACTGTTCACATTACTTGTTATTAATGTCTGCACCCTGTCGTTTACTATGTTACCGCCATGCGCTATGCAGGTGCCTTTTACTATATCATCTTCAAAATTCAGGTTTAGACCCCCTTCTTTATTTATGATGAGCTTTAAAAAGTTCAGTACGTTTTTACTATACATCTTACTGGCATCGGCAGGCATAGTAGCAGGCAATGCAGAGTTGCCTATTATCGTTACACCATTGTGCATGATGGTCTTATTGTTCTCGGTAAGGTCGGTATTGCCACCCGTAGCTGCTGCAAGATCCACTATTACAGAACCGGCACGCATATCGTTGATCATCTCTTTAGTCACCAATATGGGCGCCGGCTTACCCGGTATCTGGGCGGTAGTTATTACAATATCCGATTTACGAATATGCTCGTGTATTTTATCTTTCTGCTTTTTCTGAAACTCTTCGCTCTGCTCTACTGCGTACCCTCCTGCTTTTGAAGCATCAGCTGCCCCCTCTACTTCTACGAATTTTCCCCCAAGGCTCATTACTTCTTCCTTAACTGCAGGACGGGTATCAAATACCTCTACTACTGCACCCAGCCTGCGGCCGGTAGCTATAGCCTGCAGACCTGCTACACCGGCACCAAGTATCAGCATCTTGGCAGGTGGTATGCTGCCTGCCGCTGTCATGAACATGGGGAAATATCTGCTATACTCCATGGCTGCCAGCAGCACCGCTTTGTAACCCGCAATATTTGCCTGCGAGCTAAGCACATCCATAGCCTGGGCACGTGTGGTGCGCGGTATGGTATCCATACTGAATACGGTATAGCCTTTGGCAGCCCAGTCCTGCATGCCCTTTGCATTAAACAAAGGCTGGTACACGCCCAGCATAGTAGCACCGCTACGTACATGCGGTGGCACATTAGCTGCGTGAATGCTTAGTATTAAATCGGCCTCGTTGCAAATGCTGGCCTCATCTTTTATCACCGCACCCGCATCAGTATAGGACTTGTCATTGTAAAAAGCGCTGATGCCTGCATCACTCTCTACCCATACGGTTACATTCATTTTCACCAATGCAGTTACCACTTCCGGTATCAGCGAAACGCGCGTTTCCGGAGCATCTTCTTTCAATACACTAATAATCATAGAAGAATTGTATTCAGGTTAAGATTGTTGAAAAATAAATGTTTTTGGGCAATAAGCAAATAAGGAAGCAATAAAAAGTCCCACCATACAAATAGATATTGTAATGGTGGGACATATGTATTTGAATATTTATTTGCCAGTTGGCGCTGATGGCTTTTTGTCCATTACGGCACGAAAACCCGGACGTTGAGCCGGGCTTGCAACCTGCGCAGGATGTGCTGTGGGAGCTTTATCCATTTTAGCAACAAAAGAAGCTCTGCCGGTGGCAGGATCAATTCCAGAGTTTGAAGTGGACTGCTTAGATAAAGGCTTAGCTGATACAGTTTGTGCATTAGTGAATCCGGCAAGGCTGCATAGCAAGGCAGCTAAAAACATTTTTTTGATCATAAATCGTATAATTTAGAAGGTAGTGAATATTAAAGTTAAAAATTCTGTCCGCATTTTCAGCTTTATCTTTGCAGCATGCATTATGTTTCAGCCGAGGGTATTAGCAAGTCGTTTGGTATAAAGCCTTTATTTCAGAATATTTCTTTTCATATTAGCGAGGGAGACAAAATAGCGCTTGTAGCCAAAAATGGCACAGGTAAGTCTACCCTGTTGCGTATTCTTTCTGGTGCAGAAGTTCCGGACAGTGGCAAGATATGGATCAATAAAGATGTAACAGTAGCGCTATTTGAGCAGGACCCGAAGTTTAATGAAGAACTATCTGTGCTCGATAACATCTTCCACTATAAGCACCCTGTGGCTGAGGCGCTTCGTGATTATGAACGCATCACTACGGCTGCGCACCAGGACCCTGATGAATTGGCTAAGATATTAGGCCGCCTCGATGAACTGGGCGCATGGAGCTTTGAAGCGAAGGTGCATGAAATACTCGGCAAACTGAATATCCATAACCTTGACCAGGCAGTAAAAACGCTCTCAGGTGGCCAGCGCAAACGTGTAGCCCTTGCGCAGACCCTTATAGATATAGGCTTTGAACATAAGCATGTGCTGCTGATAATGGACGAACCTACCAACCACTTGGATGTGGAAATGATAGAATGGCTGGAGCATTACCTGAACCAGGAGAAAGTAACATTGCTCATGGTGACCCACGACCGCTACTTCCTGGACGATGTGTGCGAAGAAATTTGGGAAATAGATGGCGGCAACCTCTATACCTATAACGGCAACTACGAAAACTACCTGGAGAAAACAGCTGCGCGCATAGAAAGCCAGGCTGCCAGCATAGATAAGGCGCGCAATGAGTACCGCAAGGAGCTGGAATGGATGCGCAAGCAGCCAAAGGCACGTACCACCAAAGCCCAAAGCCGTATTGATAACTTTTATGATGTAGAAGCAAGGGCCAAACAAAAAATAGAAGACAGCAAACTGGAGCTGCAGGTAAAGATGAGCCGCCTGGGTGGCAAGGTTGCAGAGCTGAAGAAAGTATATAAAAGCTATGGTGACAAAGTGATCCTGAAGGGTTTTGATTATACCTTCAAGAAAGGCGACCGTATAGGCATAGTAGGCAAGAACGGCGCAGGAAAATCAACCTTCCTGCAAATGCTGCAGGGACTGGAGCCCGCTGACAGTGGCAAGATAAATATCGGTGATACGGTAATATTCGGGAATTTCTCTCAGCAGGGGTTAGTGATAAAAGAAGACATGCGCGTGATAGAGTATGTAAAAAATATTGCGGAAAATTTCCCGCTAGCTAATGGCAGCAGCCTGAGCGCTTCACAATTTCTTACGCTTTTCCTGTTTCCGCCGGAGCAGCAATATACCTACTTATCTAAGCTAAGCGGTGGTGAGAAAAAAAGATTGCAGTTACTGTCCATACTTTTCCGCAATCCTAACTTCCTGATATTAGATGAGCCTACTAATGATCTGGACCTCCCTACCCTGTCTGTCCTAGAAAGCTTTTTGAGTGAGTACCAGGGCTGCCTGCTTATAGTTTCTCACGACAGGTAGTTTATGGACAGACTCGTAGACCACCTCTTTGTTTTTGAAGGAGAAGGACAGGTGCGTGACTTCCCGGGCAATTATTCAAACTATCGCATATGGCTGAAGGACCACGAGAAATTACAAACGCTTCAAAAAGAAAAGGAGCCGGAAACTCCCGCAGCAACAATACCAACCGCAACAACCAAAGAGAAAAAGAAATTTTCATTCAAAGAGAAGCGGGAGTTTGAACAATTGGAAAAGGACATTCCCGCTTTAGAAAAAGAAAAAGCAACCCTTACAGAAAAAATGTCTGCAGCAGGGTTGCCGTACGAAGAACTGCAAAAAATAAGCGCTCGCATGATAGAAATAACCGGGCTGCTGGAGCAATATGAATTGCGCTGGCTGGAGCTGTCGGAATATGAAGCTTAGTTTATTCCCCCGGTTGTTCGGGAAATGCGGCGCCTTTGTGACAGGTATTACAGGTCACTATAAGAGAAGGACTTCCAAGCAAGGGTTGCTTTACTTTGAAATATTTTTTGTTTAGGTCAAGAGTCATGCGCATCATGGTGCGGGATATTTCTTTCTCCGGTTTTGCATCACTGGCAAAATCCAGGCTATGTCCATCTTTCGCTGTGGCATGGCAAAAATCGCAGCTTACACCAAGTGCAGGTTGAAAATCATCTGTCATTATTTCCTGCAAATCTTTAGAGGATATATTGAGAGGCAGCACTTTTAGATTTTTATACTGCAGTGCATTCTGATTTAAAGAAGCAGTTGTTGTACCTGCAGCTGCCAAAGCTATTATGGCAGCTATTGCTATGATTTTTCTGTTTATTTTCACAAGACTGATTGTTCAATATTTAAGTTTTGTGCACATTATTATTTTCGGGCAACAATATTCAGCGATACCTCCAATTCATCTGAAATAGTACTAAATCCACCTACGTCAAAATCTTTCCGGTTAATTTTGAAGGCGCCTTTAAATGCAACACTATTACCGGAAGGTGTGACGGCAAAAGGAAATGAGATATTCTTAAACCTGGCTTTAATGGTTAATATGCCTGTAAGCAGATATGTGCCCTTTTTAGCTGTTGGCCTTACACCGGTTGATACGAAATGTATACGCGGATAATTCTTCACATCAAAGTATTCAGTCTCTCTCAAATGGCTGTCGCGCAATGAATTGCCGGTATTGATTGTACTTGCATCAACAAACACATCAAAGCTGTCTTTTGATGGATTTTGTGGATCAAAATGAATATTGCCTTGCAGGCTGGTAAATCCGCCTATTACATCGAAGCCAAAATTCTGTATCTTAAATTTCACCTGAGACTGCTCACTCATCGGCTTATATTGCGCGAGTGCATTATTCACTACCAGCAACAAAGCCACAAATACAATTTTCTTCATTGTTATTTTCAAATATTATTTCAGGAGTTTAAAGGTTTCTATCTATTCCTGCACCAGCGGCATATCTGTAATGGCCAATGTATGGTCGTGCTCTACATAGTCTACGCTAGTTAGTCCCAACATACTACGCAGCTTTTCTGCTGGCACCTTCATCGGGCCGGCAGCAGGTGCAGACCCAGGTGCAGGCTGAGGGAAAGCTGTAGACATAGCGGTATGGAATGTAATATTGCCTTCCACTTTTTGTATGGTTTGGTGAATGTGTCCATTTAAAACCGATACAGAGCCGAAGCGCTTAAGATAAGTCAATGCCTGTGCGCCATCTTCTGTACCCCAGCCCCATTGAGGATAAATAGTCCACATAGGAATGTGTGCAAACACAACTATAGGTGTGCTGTTTGAAAGATCTTTTAAATCATTTTGCAGCCACTTTAATTGGTCGGGGCCCAGGTAACCAAGGCCACCGTCAACATGGTTAGTTACATTTACCAGGCCTATAAAATGTACGCCGTTTGAATCGAAGCTATACCAACCGGTGCCCTTCGTGCCTTTACCGTAGCGCTCCAGGTACAGCTTACCATTATCCGTCACATCGTGCTCGCCGGGCACATAAAATATCTTCTCTGTCTTAGCGCTTTTTAAACATTGCTCCAGCGTATCAAATTCATCTGCCTGTGCAAGATGAGAAAGATCACCCGTATGCAATACGAAGGATGGAGGAGCAGGCATGTTATTTATTTTGGCAATAGTTGCATTCAGTGTGCCTACAACATCAGGATTGGCAGCTTTGGTAAACCCAATATGGCTGTCGCTGATCTGAACAAAACTAAAATCAGACTTGGGTATCACCAGGCCTTTTTTAAGCCCGCCTGTTGCCTTATCTATCATCTGGCTCATTCCGTAAGATTTAAGAATACCGCCGGACATCATCCATAATACACCTGTTCCCGCCCATGCCATGCAATGCAGAAATCCGCGGCGATCTATACCATCATTATTGGCTGGTGCAGCTTGCTCATTTTCTTCCTGAAAATTGTTAGCCATTGTTTATCTTTTGAGGTGATTAATAAATACCACTGCTAAAAAAGGCAAAGGCGCTTTTGTAATAAAAAGATTTACATGAACGACAATCTTTTCTTGACATAAGGGGCTTTTTGTCAATCACTACCTGGTGTGCTGTAATAATAATACCCGCTAATGGGGTGAGAAAAAGTGTTTGGTTAAATCGTTTTTTTACAAAAGCATTTAAATAATTTCTATAACTTACGTATTCAACTTTAAAATAAATACTATGAAGCGCTTGCAAATTGCCGCTATGTCATTTGTGCTGTTGTTAGGCACCTTTTCAACCGTGAAAGCTCAAACGGCAGACGAGATCGTAAAAAAACATTTGGAGGCCACAGGTGGTATCGCCAACTGGAAAAAGATAAACACCATAAAAATGGTAGGCAGTGTTAATGTACAGGGACAGAAAATAGATATGGTGTTCACTACCGTAAACGGAAAAGGCGCCCGCCAGGATATTAATATTGGTGGCATGGCCAACTACAGCATTCTTACACCCACAGCCGGCTGGCAATACTACCCCGTAGGCGGACAGACAAAACCGGAAGCTATGACTGCTGAAGATGTAAAAGATGGCCAGGATGAACTGGACATACAAGGCCCATTGGTTGACTACCAGGCAAAAGGTAATAAAGTGGAATACCTGGGCAAAGATGATGTGGAGGGCACTGAATGCTACAAGCTGAAAGTAACCTTCAAAACCGGCAAAGAAGAAACCATGTACCTGGATGCAAGCAATTACTACCAGATACGCTCAGTAACAAAAGCCAATGTAAATGGCAAAGAAGTAGAGCAGACTATTAACTATAGCAACTATCAAAAACTACCTGCAGGCATTATGTACCCAATGACTGTAGGCTCTGAACAGGGCGCTGTCACCTTCACATCTGTTGAAGTGAACAAGCCTGTGGATGAAAGCATTTTTAAGCCATCAAACTAATTCGATCTATTCACCGCAAACCCGGTATTGCTGCCGGGTTTTTTTTATACTTTTTAATAGGCATTTTATTTCGCTATCATGAAAAATCAATCTTTACTCTTATGCGCCACACTTGCCTGCACCATAGCGCAGGCGCAAACCAAAGTGAATGCATATACGTTTGGCGCCATGGAGGCACGTTGGCTGGGGCCCGGCACTATGAGTGGCCGCATTACTGCCATTGATGGTGTAGCTGCAGACAGTAAAACCATTTACGTGGGCACTGCGGGCGGTGGCGTGTGGAAGAGCACTAATGCAGGCGCCTCTTTCAAACCCATCTTCGATAAGTATTGCATGAGCATTGGTGCCATAGCCGTTGACCAATCTAAGCCTGAAGTGGTGTTTGTAGGCTCCGGCGAAAGCAACATGCGCAATACAGTCTCAATAGGCGATGGCCTCTATCGATCTACAGATGCCGGTGAGAACTGGAATAAGGTAGGGCTGGACAGCACAGAGCATATTGCCAAGATCATTGTCGACCCGAAGAACGATCAGAATATTTATGTCGCCGTACCGGGCCCTCTATTCAGCGATAGCAAGCACAGGGGGCTGTACAAATCTACTGACGGTGGTAATACCTGGAATAAAGTACTGTACATCAACGAGCGAACCGGTTGCGCAGATATAGCAGTCGATCCGTCTAACCCTAATACTATCTATGCTACTACATGGGAATTCAGGCGTCATCCTTACGAATTCAATTCAGGCGGCCCGGGCAGCGGCATGTGGAAGAGCACTGACGGTGGCAAAACCTGGAAAGAATTAAAGAACGGATTGCCAGCTAAACCATATGGCCGCATAGCGCTTACATTAGCGCCCAGCGCACCGCAAAACATGCTGGCGATAGTTGAGGCTAAAGAAACCTCTTTATTCATTTCATCAGATGGTGGTGAAACATGGAAAGAACAAAGCTCTACGCTTAATGTGCGTTCAAGGCCTTTTTACTTTAGCACATTGATTATTGATCCTAAAGATCCGAAGAGAGTATATCGTCCTGCTTACCAGTTCTCCTATTCTGATGATGGCGGCTATTCATTTTCCGATGCATCTTATGATGGCGGCTGGGTGCACAGCGATCACCATGCTCTTTGGATAAATCCTAATTATACCAACCAAATGTACCTGGGTACAGATGGCGGTGTTTATTATAGCCTGGACCGTGGTGCCACATGGATGTTCGTACATAACCTGCCGGTGGGCCAGTTTTACCATGTAGCGACAGACAACCAGAAACCTTACCGCATATATGGCGGCTTACAGGATAATGGTAGCTGGGTAGCTCCTTCATCAGCTCCTGGTGGCGTAGGTAACGCCAACTGGATGAATATATATGGCGGCGATGGCTTCTGGGCGACCCCTGATCTTACTGATGCTAATACCGCTTATGCTGAATACCAGGGTGGCAATATGGGACGTATAAACCTGACGACACTAAAGTCAGTAGATATAAAGCCTCAGGAGGCTAAAGGTGATGAAAAGCTGCGCTGGAACTGGAATACACCAATAGTTAGCGGACAGGCTAATAAACATGATCTCTATACCGGCGCGCAATATCTTTATAAAACAACCGACCAGGGCCGCAACTGGAAAAAAATATCTCCCGACTTAACCACCAATGACAAGAAAAAACAAAAGCAGGAAGAATCAGGCGGGTTAAGCGAAGACAATACATCTGCCGAGAATCATTGCACCATATTCACTATTGCTGAATCACCGCTTGATGAGAATATGGTATGGGTAGGCACCGACGATGGTAACCTGCAGGTAACAACCAATGGTGGCAAAACATGGACCAATGTAGCTAAGAACTATGCGGCGGCAGGCATACCGGCACAAACATGGGTAAGCAGCATCGAACCTTCCCGTTTCGATAAAAATGTAGTCTATGCCACATTCGACAATCACATGTATGGCGACATGAAAACTTATGTAGCCAAATCCACAGATATGGGTAAGACCTGGAAAGTATTTACATCAGAAGATTTCACAGGTTATGCCAATAAAATCAAAGAAGACCTGGTTAATAAGTATCTGCTTTTCTTAGGTTGTGAAAGGGGCTTGTTTGCTTCTGTTGATGGTGGCGAATCATGGTTTCGCATGAAGAACCATATTCCCGACTATTGCATGGTACGCGATATCACCATACAACCGCAAACTAATGATCTGCTGCTTGCTACGCACGGCAGGGGTATTATGATAGTAGAAGATATAACCCCCATGCGTGAGCTGACAAAAGACATTCGTGAAAAAGATGTTTACCTGTTTACTAATAAGCCTATTGCTATCAATCAGGGTCAATACGGCGGCGGTGGCTACTCCACTTCCGGTGGCTGGGATGGCGGCAACCCTGATGACATTCCACCAATAGAATATTATTTAAAAAACAGGGTAAGCGTGGGCGATGTCAAGCTCGACATTTACGATGCTTCCGGTAAGTTGGTACAATCCATACCCGGCACCAAACGCAAAGGCGTCAATAAAGTATACTGGAACCTGCGCATGACACCTCCAAAAGTAGCTACAGGTGGTACCAAGGCCGACTTTGGTGGCTTCGTAGCACCTATGGTAATGCCAGGTGTTTATACAGTAAAACTGACAGTAGCTGATAAAGAATACACTACGGAGCTAACCATGGTGCATGATACTGCTAATAAAAAATTTAGTGACGAAGACCGCGAGCTGCAGTATAAGACAGCCATGAGCCTGTACCACATGCACGAGCAGTTGTATGAACTGGTAGAGAAGATCAATGCTGCCGAGAAAATGGTAAAAGACACACTATCTACTGTTAAGAATCCACAAACCAAAAAGCTATTGACAGAGTACAATAGCAAGTTGGAAAATTTACGAGCTACCTTATTGGCAACTAAACACAAATCCATTTTTGCTGACGAGAAAAAGTTGCGTGAGGAAATAACAGAAGTATATGGTGCTGTATGCGGACAGGAATGCAGGCCAACAAATCTCCAGGTTGCCAGGATATCTGTACTGCAGGATGATTTGAAGAAAGGACAGGATAATTATGAAACCATTGATCATGCTTATGCAGTGAAAGTGCAAACTGCCCTGGCATCTGAAAAACCTAAGACTGTAGAGAAAGCATCTACCTCCCGGTCTTCCAATTAATGGAAACAGGCATAAAAAAAAGCCGCAGTTGAACTGCGGCTTTTTTTTATTATTAAATCATTCTTTATTCTGTTGTACCGCCATCATCAGCAGCTTTCTGCAATTTATCAAATTCAAACATCAGCGTAAAGCGTAGCGTATTAGACAATGGATTGCGTGTAATACCGCTACCGGAAGGAATAAGATAAGAGAAATTCAGCGCAAATACATTGTAACGAACACCAAGGCCAGCAGTAAAATATTGACGGTTACCATTATCCGGATTTTCATAAAAATATCCCGCACGTACCGCAAACTGATTCTGATACCAGTATTCAAGACCCAGCGACACATCCAGGCGCTTTACACCGGCAGGATCACCGAAGGAATTGAACATACCTGATACAACGCTCTGGTCTGATAAAACAGGATTACCAGATGTATCTACCTTACCTGCCGGCACCAGTAATTTGTTGATGTCTAATGCTACGGTTACTTTATTATAAGCATCGAACTGGGAAGTAAACGCACCACCTATACCCAGGTTAACAGGAATAGGATCACTATGTAGCGAACTGTAAGATATTTTAGATCCTGCATTGCTCAGCACAGCGCCAAAGCTCCAGGTATTTTTACGAAATTCATCAAGCTCTTTTGTTTTAGTATAATATAAGCCGATGTCCGCAGCAAAAGCGTTACCTGGTTTGTAATCTGCCTGGCCACTGGCACCCGCTGCT
>JBQCEX010000344.1:0-2201 GCA_051959855.1 Flavipsychrobacter sp.
CCACCTTCAGTGCTGTACATGATCACGTTCTGCTTCTTAGCACGGTCCAGCAGGATAGAGATATAAAACTCCTTACGTTCGCTAGGGCCATCGTAGTACATGTCCTGAGCAACAAGGATCTTATTTACTTTCTTGCCTGCAGCACCAGTCTGTATGGTAACGAGCGTATTGCCAAGGATGTTCTTAGCTACGCGTTCCACATCATCTGCGCTCTTTACTACGGCCACACCGCTCTGATCAGGCACTTCCTTCATACGGCCTTTACCGCGGCCACCGGCATGTATCTGTGCTTTTACCACAGCAAACTTAGAGCCTGTATCAACAGATATTTGTTTGTAAGCATTCAGCGCGCCGTCTATATTGTCAACAGCGATACCTTCCTGTGTAGGAACATTATAGCGTTTCAGCAGTTCCTTAGCCTGATATTCATGCAGATTCATGCGGGAAAAAATTTGCGCGAAGATAGTGCTAAGAATTCAGGAATTGAAATGACAATTTCTGAAATGCTTAAAATAAGCTGCTTTCACTGTGAATGACAGGCGCTTTGATGTCTGTGCCACAATGCTTGTTGAGCTGTTCTATTAAGTATTTTATTAATTCAGGGGAATGCAGCTCTTCGTGCTGGTGCATGAAGAAATAGCAGGTTTCCAGGCCTTCAGCCATCCATTTCTTTATGCGCTGCACCCAGTCATCAATACGGGTATAGTCGGTAGGGTGCAGGGCATTACCTACGAAACGAATGAAGCATTCGGGAGTGGAAAGGTGCATATGCACACAATCGCGGCGACCGGCAGCATCGGTTATTACCGTTCCGCGCTTGTGGCTGCGGAGGAAGTTATATAGATCTATATTGTAACCCTCAGGGTTGCTGTAGAACTCCTGGTGGCGCAGTTCGAGGAACAGGCCAATGTCGGTCGGTATATCATTAATGAACTCTTCGATGGTAGGCAGGGATTTGAGATTCATTTGCGGGTGGGGCATAAGGAATATTGGTCCCAAATGCTCTTTGAACTCTGATATGACCTGCAAGTAAACATCTACCTCGGCTTTTGTATTCTTGAGGCGTCTAAGGTGAGTTATATTCTGCGTAAATTTTGGACAGAACTTAAAACCTTTCGGCACCTTCTCTATCCATTTCTGAACCTGTTCGGGGGAATGTATATTATAAAAGAAGCCGTTGAATTCGATGGAATTGAACTGTTTAGCATAGTACTCCAGGAAGTCTTTTTCCTTGGTGCCTTTAGGGTATAGCTTGCCAATCCAGTCTTTTCGGCCCCACTTGGCGCAGCCTACGTAGAACTTTGTGCTGCCTTTTTTCTTACTGCTTTTCAGTACTTCAGTAGTGACCTTGGGGTCAGGCGGCAGGGTGAAGTCTATGAGCTTCAGTTCGGCATCAGATACTTTTCCAAATTCCATAATCTATGAATGCGGCAATGAAATTATGTTATTATTAAATATTAGCTGATGCTTTTTATCAGGTCTATATCCAGGTTTTCCAGGCTGCTAAGTTTGGCGTCGGCAAGCATGAAACGCGGATCATCAAAGTGTATAGGGTCGGGTACTACTATTACCTTCATGCGTGCGGCAAGGCCTGCGATCATGCCATTGAGCGAATCTTCCAGCACAACACACTCCAGGGGATTAGCACCGAGCGAGGATGCACAGTGAAGGAACACAGCAGGGTGGGGCTTGCCCATGTCCACTACATCAGCAGAAGTGATGACGTCAAAATATTCTTTTATGCCAAAATGAGACACCAGGTCTACTATCATCCGCTTAGGAGAAGAGGAAGCAAGACCTATTTTAAAGTTGTTTTTCTTTAATAACTGCAGGGATTGTTCGACACCAGGCAATACGCGTCCTTTTTCTTTTGAGCGAGTTATGATATCATCCAGAATCTCTTCTGCTACCTCAAGCGATGTGCTACCTGACCAAGGATATTTCATTGACCAATAGTCTGTTACCTCATATATACGAAGGCCTCTTGTTTCTTTAAACCGTTCCCTGGTGATGGGGATATTATGTTTTTCCGCTATGCCCAGCATGCTTTCGCCCCAAAGAGGTTCTGTGTCCAGCAGCAAGCCATCCATGTCGTACAGCACCGGAGGATGCGACTCGCCGGCTGCGTCGGCGAGGGCGGTGTTGGTATCTCCGTGAGCGATCCACAGTGTTTGGGTCGTCTTCTGACCGTTCGCGACGCG
>JBQCEX010000345.1:0-4689 GCA_051959855.1 Flavipsychrobacter sp.
TGTCCCAAAAGGTTTTTTCTTGGTAAATGTGAGATTACCGCATTTAGAATAAGGTATTGCCCGGCGATCTTTTGCTTCTGCCCAGGTGGTGATATGCTTTTTCAGTAGCCTCCCTGCCACGCGGTGTACGCACAATATAGCCCTCCTGTATCAGGAAGGGCTCATACACTTCCTCTATGGTACCGGCTTCCTCACCCACAGCAGTAGCTATATTGTTTAGCCCTGTAGGTCCGCCCTTGAATTTGTCGATAAGTGTGCTGAGTATCTTGTTGTCCATATCGTCCAGCCCACTCTCATCCACATTCAGCGCGCGAAGGCCATGCTCTACTATCGCCATGTCTATCACTCCATTGCCCAGCACCTGTGCAAAGTCGCGCATGCGGCGCAGCAGTCCGTTGGCTATACGCGGGGTGCCGCGACTGCGGCTGGCTATCTGCATGGCAGCGTCTGATGTTACGCGCACCTTCAGCAGATGTGCCGAGCGCATTACAATGCCCTGCAATACCCCGGCAGTATAATACTCAAGCCTTGATTTAATGCCAAAGCGGGATAGTAAAGGAGCGGTAAGCAAGCCTGATCGCGTAGTGGCCCCCACCAGGGTAAAAGGATTTAGATTGATCTGTACGCTACGTGCCGCTGGCCCGCTGTCTATCATGATGTCGATCTTAAAATCCTCCATGGCGGCATACATATATTCTTCCACTACTGTACTCAGGCGGTGTATCTCATCTATGAATAGTACATCCCTGGGCTCCAGGTTAGTAAGCAGCCCGGCAAGATCTGCAGGCTTCTCTATCACCGGCCCGCTGGTCTCGCGTATGTTCACGCCCAGTTCATTAGCCACTATTCTCGATAAGGTAGTCTTACCAAGGCCGGGAGGACCGTGGAACAAAATATGATCAAGCGCTTCGCCGCGCATATTGGCGGCCTTTATAAATATGCGTAGGTTCTCAATTAATTGTGGCTGTCCCGCAAACTCTTCTATAGTATGCGGGCGAATGGTGTTCTCATATTCCCTTTCCTGCTGGCTCAGCTCATCCGACGGACGAACATTTGACTTTTCCATTGCCTAAAATTACTCAATTATAACAGTTTTCCCGCTATGGACAAAGCCACTATCCATTACGGATTAGCCTCAAATGTTTAGCTCCCAAATTAATTTACCTTTGAAGCGTTTTTTAAAAACGATATGCATGGAAAATAAGAAGCATAAATTAAGCACACGCCTCATTCACGCCGGCGTAGAGCCTGATCCCTCAACTGGTGCCATTATGACGCCTATCTATCAGACATCTACCTATGTACAGGAAGCCCCCGGTGTACACAAAGGATATGAATACGCACGCACGCAAAATCCCACGCGCACTGCCCTCCAGAATGCGCTGGCCAATATAGAAAATGGCAACTATGCCCTCAGCTTTGCCAGCGGCATGGCTGCAACCGATGCCGTAGCAAGACTGCTGCTGCCGGGCGATGAAGTGATCGTTTCAAATGATCTGTATGGTGGTACTTATCGCATCTTTACCAAGGTGTTTGCTAACTATGGTATTAAGTTCCACTTCGTCAGCATGCACGATGCGAAGAGTATAGAGCAATATGTGAACGGCAATACCAAAATGATATGGGTGGAAACGCCAACCAACCCATTGCTGAATATAATAGATATAGAAGCCTGCGCAGCCATAGGTAAAAAGCACAACCTGATAACGGTGGTAGATAACACTTTTGCATCACCATACCTGCAGAATCCATTAGACTGGGGTGCTGACATTGTGTTGCACTCTGCTACCAAATACCTTGGCGGCCATTCTGACGTTGTACATGGTGCGCTCATTATGAAAGATGCTGCACTGGAAGAGCGCCTGCGCTTTGTACAAAACAGTTGTGGTGCAGTGCCCGGCCCACATGACTGCTGGCTGGTGTTGCGTGGCATAAAAACATTGCATGTGCGCATGCAGCGCCATTGTGAAAATGGTGAAGCTATAGCAAACTACCTGCGCTCACATCCAAAAGTAGGTAAAGTATTATGGGTAGGCTTTGAAGATCACCCGAACCACGCAATAGCTAAAAAACAAATGCGCGGCTTCGGCGGTATGATATCGTTCACATTGAAAAATGACAGCATAGACGCTGCGGTAGAGGTGCTGAAGAAAACGCAGCTCTTCTCCCTGGCAGAATCACTTGGCGGTGTAGAATCATTAATTGGCCACCCCGCCACTATGACCCACGCATCTATCCCTCGTGAAGAACGCGTGAAGAACGGCCTGGTGGATTCACTGATAAGACTAAGTGTAGGCATAGAAGACAAAGACGACCTGATAGAAGATCTGAAACAAGCTATAGGATAAAAATATAAACGCCGGTCTTCGAGATCGGCGTTTATCTGTTAGTACTGTTCGCTAATCTCCTTCTTATATACTTCAGGCCTGTCGTGATTTACTGGTATTCCTAAGGCTTCATAAATATAATCTTGCGAGATGGTACGCACATTCAGATGATTAATCTTATTGCTGCTTTTCCCTTCAGCATCAGGGTATAACCTGTTGCTAAGAAATACAAATACTACCCCCGTAGCTGGATCGGCCCATGCGCAAGTGCCTGTATAACCCTGATGACCGAAAGCATAGCCTGTAGTACGGTCGCCTGCAGGGCCACCATCATCTGCATCTGCATTAGGCTTATCAAAGCCTATACCCCTGCGGCTAATGCGGCTGTTGTACTGGCTGAAGTATTCAATGGTTGAAGCCTTGACGAAGCGTTTGCCGTTGTATTCACCCTTGTTCAGGAACATCTGGAAAATAGCAGCCACATCATCGGCTGTAGCAAATACACCAGCATGACCCTGCACGCCGCCAAACAGCGCCGCCCCCTGATCGTGTACGTAACCCTGCAGTTGCGAATGGCGGAAGACAATGTCATTTTCGGTAGGCGCTATGTTGGCAGAATCAAACTTAGTAAGCGGCAGGTAGCCGATATGAGTTAAGCCCATCGGCTTGTAGAATTGCTCATCTACATACTTGTCAATCGTCTTGCCGCTGAGGCGTTGTACAATGGCAGCAAGGAAGTAGTAGTCCAAATCGCTATACACATACTTGCCGAGATTTTCCAGCGGGCTATTCAATATCTCATTCCATATAGTGTCCGGATAATCGTTGCGCAGGTACATATCTTTAGACACACGTATGCTATACTTGCTGCTGGGTTTATCAGCATACAAGCCTGCCCTTGGATTGCCGGATGCATCAAGTGTTTCCTTATAGAACGGCATCCAGCTCTTCAGGCCTGCCTGGTGCAGCAACAGGTCTCTTATATGCAGCCCTGCTTTGTTAGTGCCTCTTGTCCATGGCAGGTAATCACCGAGTGTCTTATCGAGATGTATCTTACCCTGATCGTATAAACGCATCACAGCAAGATCGGTAGCTACCACCTTGGTAAGTGAAGCAAGGTCGTATATGGTATTGGTATCTACAGGCCTTTGCTTGTAGTAGGTATAATAGCCAAATGATTTATCAAAAAAGACAATACCATTTTTAGACGCTACAACCCTGCAACCCGGAAATGCCTGGTCTACAATGCAGCGCTGCAAAAACAGGTCGAGCTTGTATAATGCCTCGGGGGCTACCACACCCGCATCAACCGGGAAAATAGTTTTGGTGAGCGGAGCCGGTGCCTTTTTTACAGGTATCACCCTAGCGGCATATAGTGGCATTATCTTGCAAGCAGTAACAGGCAACTTTCCCTTAGGTTTGAATTTCCTGAGAAAGAGATTGGCTACTACATGCTCGGTTACACTATCATCTTCATAAGCAACCAGTGCTGATCTTGCTTCGCAGAAGTTCTGCATGATATAGGCATTGCCCATTACCGTAACCATAGTATTGCCCAGAGTCTGCACTTGCTTTACTAATGCTACCTGATCGTCTGTAAGGCCATAGTTACCACTATAGCCGGGATACAGGCTGGTATTATGAATGGCTACAATTACAGCATCGAAGTAGGCAAGCTGTTCTAGCAAGTTGCTGTCAACAGGTTTGTTTTTTGAAACCCAGAAAGCAGGAATAATGATGCGCATTGAATCTCTCAGTTGCTGGTACAGCAGTGTGGCAGTGTCTGCATTAATGCCCAGGTAGGCCACATGCATATTTCTGTTTACTTTATTAATGATACCGTTCTCATCTCTTATTACAGTTACTGCAGCCTTTGCTATCTGTTCCTTCAGCGCATCTGTATACCTGTTCAGGTCTTCAGTAGCATGTGCCGGATTTATGTAAGCTCTTTTTGCAAGGCCGGCATCATATTTGGCGGCCAATATTTTTTTCACACGCTGTTCCAGGTCAGCTTGGGTAACGATACCGCTATCTATAGCTGTCTTTATTTTAGCGATTGCGGTAGGCACATCCTGGGAGAAGAGTAATACATCATTACCTGCCAGGAATGCGCGCAGGTCCACTTCGCCCGGCTCATAATATTTAGTCACACCCTTCATGTTAAGGGCATCAGTAAAAATTAAACCTTTGAAACCTAACTTTTGACGCAGCAAACCTGTCACTGTATTCCTGGAAAGAGTAGTAGCCATGTGAGCGCCTGTATCCAGCGCAGGCACGTTGAGGTGAGCAACCATAATACTTTGCACACCTGCTCTTATCAGCTGGCGGAAGGGATATAGTTCAAGCGTATCTAACTGGGCCA
>JBQCEX010000346.1:0-2019 GCA_051959855.1 Flavipsychrobacter sp.
TGAACGTGTTGGGGTTTGGCAGGTAGGTGAACAAGCCGATGCGGCAAAATATGGAAACCAGCCTGGCGATTTTAAATATAAGGATCAGAATAATGATGGGCTAATGACGGATGCAGATCGGATTTTTCAAAACTATACTACACCAAGGGCCCGGTGGTCGTGGAGAAACGACTTCAATTATAAAAGTTTAAGCCTTTCGTTGTTTCTGTATTCAAATTGGGGACAATGGGGTACTTTTAATAGAGCTGGTAATAATGCAAGCTTTCCGGACAGGACAACAGATTACGCCATGCCCAGATGGACACCGGAAAACCCTATAAACGATTATGCAAGAATAGGTTCTAAAAATATCGGTAATAACTATGTGGACAGATCCTTCGTTCGCTTAGATAATGTAGCTCTTTCCTATGCCATACCTCAAAACATAGTGAATATGATGCACGCTCAGAACTTTCGTATTTCCGCTTCTGTAAGGAACGTGTCTTACTGGGCTCCTTATTGGAATTTTGGTGACCCCGAATCCGGAGCAGACCCAACGCCTCGCACATTTAATCTAAGCCTTAATTTAACCCTTTAAACTTTTTAATGATGAAACGAACTATATCGCTAAAAGGACCTATATATATATTCCTGCTGTCAATATTGGTTATCGGTTGTCGCAAAGATTGGTTAAAGCCTAAACCACTTTCTTTTTATGAGCCCGGTATAGCATTATCGGATGCTAATGGCATGTATTCTACACTTACTGCCTGTGAAAGAAACATGCGACATGAATATTTTGGAGATGGAGCTCCTATTCTAACAGAAATAATGCAATCTGAAATTGCGGTAGAGGGAAGTACCGACAAAGCTGGGCCGCAAATGGATATGGATGTCGCCCTTTTACCTGATGCCAATTTAAATGACGTAAATACTACCAAAGTCGGCTGGTATTGGTATGAGGGGTATAAGGGTATTAAATACGCCAATTCCATTATTTCCAGAATTGATGATGCCACTTTTAAAGATGAAAATGAAAAGAACGCTGTATTAGGGGCAGCTTACTTTCAGCGAGCATACCGGTATTTCAAGCTAACCCACCAATTTGGGAATGTTCCGTTTTTGGGATCAGAAATCGACGAGCCGAAGTATGACTTCTATTCTTATGACAGATGGAGTATTTTGGAACGTATAAAGAAAGATTTGGAATTTGCTTATCAGTGGGTACCCGAAAAAGTTGATCGTGGCCGTACTTCCAAAGCTGCTTGTGGGGTACTCCTTATGAAAGTGTGTATGGCACTCACGGATTTTGACAGAGCTATTCAAGTGGGTAAAGAAATTGTTGCGAAACATCCATTAATGAGGTCTCGCTTTACATCTAATAAAAATAAGCCGAATACCAATCTAATGTTCGACTTGCATAGTGTGGAAGCCAAGTTGGATATGTCGAATACCGAAGGGCTTATGTATGTAGTAGCATATCCTGAAGTGGAGGGGTCAGATCGCCTTCAAATAATGCGTAATGCAGTGCCATTTTGGAACAGCGGCAATGTTAAAACACCTGATGGTAAAGCGGGAACAAGTGTTACAATAGCATCGAACGAGACTAATCCTGAAATGGATTTAAACAAGACATATGGAAGAGGCATTGGAAGACTGAGATCTACCTGGTATTTCACCAATGAAATATGGCGTAGTGATAAGGAAGCTAAGGATATGAGAGGCATTTTGGATAAAAACAGCTGGCGTAAAATGGAGGATTTAAAGTACAATCACCCTTCATTAAAAAGTAGCAATAATCCCTGGTATGGTAAAAATCTGGTGAAACCTGTTGCGATGAGTGTAGAAGACACTATTCGTTGTTGGTACTCCTGGCCCCAGTATAAAACGTACGTTCCCGATCCGTTGCAAACACAATGGGCAGGAGGTGAAACGCCCTGGTATATTTATCGCTCTGCAGAAGTTTACCTTATGATAGCAGAATGCTATTATTGGAAGAGCGATTTGGGGCAAGCGGCCCTCAATCTAAATGAGGTGCGG
>JBQCEX010000347.1:0-2573 GCA_051959855.1 Flavipsychrobacter sp.
CATATTGTTCCTTCTGCGCATATTGTAGTTAAGAACGATTGGACGCTGTTGTTTACCAATGCGGGTATGAACCAGTTCAAAGATTATTTCCTGGGTAACCGTGAATCTGAATATACCCGTGTGGCCGATACACAAAAATGCCTGCGTGTAAGCGGTAAACATAATGACCTGGAAGAAGTGGGGGTGGATACCTATCACCATACCATGTTCGAAATGCTGGGCAACTGGAGCTTTGGCGATTATTTTAAAGAAGAGGCAATAGCATGGAGCTGGGAACTGCTGACAGAAGTGTATGGTATAGCTAAAGACCGCCTGTATGTGACAGTGTTCCAGGGTGATGAAAAAGAAAACCTGCCGAAGGATGAAGATGCCTATAACTTCTGGAAACAGCATATAGCAGAAGACAGGATACTGATGGGCAACAAGAAAGATAACTTCTGGGAGATGGGCGATACCGGACCCTGTGGACCCTGCAGTGAAATACATGTTGACTGTCGCAGTGATGAGGAACGCGCGCAAACCGATGGCAGCAAACTGGTAAATGCGGACCACCCGCAGGTAATAGAAATATGGAACAATGTGTTCATGCAGTTCAATCGCCTGAAGGACGGCAGCCTGCAACCATTGCCTGCAAAGCATGTGGATACAGGTATGGGGCTGGAACGCCTGGTACGTGTGCTGCAAGGCAAGACGAGCAACTATGATACAGACTTGTTCAGCGGTACTATAGCAGCTATTGAAAAGCTGACTCATCGTGAATACACGTATACAGACAGCAAGAAAGATGTTGCTTTTCGTGTATTGGCCGATCATATACGCGCTATCAGCTTCACTATAGCAGATGGCCAGTTACCATCTAACACGGGTGCAGGCTATGTGATACGCCGCATACTGCGCCGGGCTGTGCGTTACTATTATTCTTACCTGGAGCATAAGTCACCGCTGCTGTACCACCTGGTACATGTACTGGCTGATCAGTTTAAGCATGTATTCCCTGAATTGCACCAGCAGGTGGACCTGGTGAGCCGAGTGGTGAAGGAAGAGGAAGAAGCATTTTTGCGCACGTTAGATAAAGGCCTGAAAAAGATAGACGAAATAATAACCGACACCTTTAAGGCACAGTCCAAAACCATAAACGGCAAGGCAGCTTTCGAATTATACGACACTTATGGCTTCCCTATAGATCTCACCCGCCTGATAGGCGTGGAGAATAACCTGGAAGTGGATGAGGATGCATTTAAACATGAAATGCAGCAACAAAAGGATCGCAGCCGAGCTGCAACAGCACTGGATACGGATGATTGGGTAATAGTAAAAGATGAAGGCGCTACAAACTTTATAGGTTACGAACATCTGGAAGCAGAAGCATCTGTGCTGAAGTACAGGAGAGTGAAAGCGAAGGGCAAAGAGTCTTACCAGATAGTGCTGGACACTACGCCATTTTATGCAGAAAGCGGCGGACAGGTTGGTGATACCGGTGAGCTGATTTTCCCTAATGAGAGTATCCAGATAATAGACACCAAAAAGGAGAATGATCTCATCATTCACTTTTCGGAAGTATTACCCGAAAATATTGCAGCGCCAGTATTAGCTAAGGTAGATGCTGAAAAACGCATCTCTACTGCAGTACATCATAGTGCTACACACCTGCTGCATGCAGCCTTGCGTGAAGTGCTGGGCAAACATGTGGCACAGAAGGGATCGTTAGTAAATGAGGAGCATCTTCGTTTTGACTTCTCTCATTTTGCTAAAATGACTGATGGAGAGATAGCAAGAGTAGAAGCTATAGTAAATGAAAAGATACGCGAGAATATACCGGTAGTGATAAAGAGCATGCTGAAGGATGAAGCGGTAGCCATGGGCGCTATGGCTTTGTTTGGTGAGAAGTATGGCAATGTTGTGCGCGTAGTGGTTATGGACCCTAACTACTCGGTTGAGTTATGCGGTGGTACGCATGTAGGTGCAACCGGCGAACTGGGCTTCTTTAAGATAACCAGTGAAAGTGCAGTAGCAGCAGGTGTGCGCCGTGTAGAAGCGGTGAGCGGCCATGCAGCTGAACATTTCATTAATGAGAAATTGGCCTTGATCAGCGCTATACAAGCACAACTGAAAAATGCAAAGGACCCGCTGAAGGCTATTGAAAAACTACAGGATGAAAAATCTGCCTTAGAAAAACATGTAGAAAGCCTGGAAGCACGCCAGTTAGTAGGCATCAGGAATGAACTGCTTGCTAAAGATGAGATCATCAACCAGGTAACCTTTGTAGGCAGCATAGTAAATGTAAGCTCTGCTGATGCACTTAAGAAACTGTGTGCCGACCTGAAGAACCATTTGAACGACCATGTCATTGCATTATGTGCAAATATTGACGGTAAGCCATTTGTAGCCATAGGCGTGGCAGACAGTGTAGCTGCAGCTAAAGGGTTGGACGCAGGCAAGATCATTAAAGAACATATAGCACCACTGATAAAAGGCGGCGGTGGCGGACAAAAAACTTTGGCTACGGCCGGTGGACAAGATGCATCTAAACTGCAGGAAGCAATAGAAAAAGTAAAAAGCCTTTTATAAAAGCA
>JBQCEX010000348.1:0-5793 GCA_051959855.1 Flavipsychrobacter sp.
AATATAAACCTGCCATAGGTGTATGTATAGTTGCGCAGGGTGTAGCCATTGTCAGCATACAATGGCTTCAACCGCACCAGTTCTTTCGCTTCTACCCGGCAAACCAACCTGAAGAAAAAGTACATAGCAGCCAGCATTGCCCGCTGCCACAAGTGATGATTAGCCTGCTCTGCATCAAAATCTGATACCAGCCAAAGGCCACCTGGCTTTAACAAGGAATGAATCTGCAGAAATACGCTTCTTGCATGTTGCTCAGAAAAGTTGTCAAACAGAAAGGCTGTTATAGCTACATCGAAAGTTTCAGCAGTTGAAAACGCTTCTATTGATTCATTAATAAAGTGTACTGCATTTTGACCGACGTTTCGTCGTCGCGAAAGCTCTATCATTTTGCCGGAAAGCTCCACATAGGTAATATCAAAACCGCCGGGGTGCTGCTTTGCAATTTCCTCCAGTATCCATCCTGTACCGCCGCCTACAATTAAGATACGGCTATTTAACGGAATGTCTTTGAGGAAGAAAGTTTGTGCCCGTCTCTGCGCATTGCCGAAGAATAAGTAGCTAAGCCTGTCGTACAGTCCTGCTATAGGATCATAGTCATTCTTCTTTGTCATAAAATATCAACCTCAATCCCCAGCAATTTAAGCCCTTCTGATCGCTTGCCAATGGCATGATCTTAGAGCACATTATAAAAATTGTTCGATATGTTTTTCATGGCATGGGTGGTATTCTTTGTAGCTGTAGTTTTTATTGGTTACCTGGTATTCTTTCGCAGGAAGAATAAAAAGGCATCAAACAAAGACGTGCACACCAGGTAAACGGTTATATCCGGTTACCATTCCGTTTAAAGAAATAATAGAATTTAAAGCCCACATATACAGGCTGATAATTGAACCTGAAGGACGTAGTGCCATAGAGATAACCGGTGTTATAAGCAACAGATACATCGGTGCCGGGATCGTATAAGTTCAATAAGGTGGGCTGAATAGTTAACTCTGCCTTCACACGTTGCCTGATATCCCAGGCCATACCAAGCGATATATATGGCATAATGTTTCTGCTTTTTGTACTAAGATAATTGGCAATGCTGTCGGTGCTTGTCACATACCCGGCACCCTGGTATGATTTACCCCATGAAAAAGAAACTTTCTGGCCCACCTGTACTAACGCACCTATGCCCAGGCAAAACTGCAATTGCGGCCACCTCGAGGGTATTAAAACAGAAGGATTGATATTTATGAAATAAAGACTGCTTTTAACCTTGTCCTGAAATGTAACGTTGAACTTCCTGATGTCATCCATAACGCCGGCATTAAGCACAAATGACATATCATTTTCTTCCGTTCCATGCACGTGCACTACACCATTAAACCCTACAGCGCCAAACAGGTTCATATGTTTATCATACACATTATGAGGATGGGCCGGCCGAAAATAAACAGGTGCAGATATTCCAAAATCAAATTGGTAATCTTGCCCGCTACTACAATGGGGGAGGCATAATAACAAAAAGACAATGGCTTTGCGCATATTTAACTGCAAACACCACTAACGCAAAATCTATTTAAAAAGTATAGCGCCTATTTCGCTGGCGATTTCTTCACTATTTTTTCAAGCTTCTCACGCAGGTTACTCATATTTACCGGCTTATAAAGGAAGTCATCAAAGCCCATCTCATGAATTTTTTCCTGTTCATTTACTGATGCAGTAAATGCAAGGATATATGAGTTAGCTTTTACAGTGTCGGGTAGGGTGCGTATTTTTTGGGTAGCCTCTATACCATCCATTATAGGCATATGCAGGTCCATAAAAATTGCATCAAAATTATTATTTGCACATGCCTCAAAGGCCTGTTGTCCATTAGCTACTAATACCGGCTCTATGTTCAGCTTGCTCATTTGCTTCCTTACCAGTATTCTGTTCACTTCATTGTCCTCAGCCACCAGTATTTTCAAGTGACTTAACTCGCTCAGCATTTCGTCTGCAGTAGCTTTTACTTCGGTATCCATATTAGAAATAGCAAAGTTAATAGTAAAAAAGAAGTTTGAGCCTTGTCCCAGGCTGCTTTTTAAGTGTATTTCACTATTGAATAGCGCAAGTATCTGTTTTACAATTGCCAGCCCAAGCCCTGTTCCGCCATAGTTTCGCGTAGTGTCCGATTCTGCCTGCGTGAACAGCTCAAATATTTTGTCCTGTCTCTCGGGCCTTATACCAATTCCCGTATCGGTTACTGTAAAAAGTACCCTCACTTCCTGCTCATTGCGTCTTTCACAGTCTAATTTAATCCTGATACTTCCTTGTTCCGTAAACTTAATGGCATTGCTCACCAGGTTATATAGCACCTGCGATAAGCGTGTAGGGTCACTTATGATCGTTATACCCTCCAGTTGTTTGTCCACTTCCAGTATAAAGTCCAGTTTTTTATCATTTGCCTTAACTCTTAATATTGCGCAGCGGTCTTCCATAAAATCCGCAAGCTTAAACGGCACAGCTTCCAGCCTTGGCCTTTCGGCTTCTATCTTATTGAAATCAAGCACATTATTTATTAGCGATAGCAGATCTAAAGCAGACGAATGCAATATTTTCAGATTTTCTTTCTGTCGTTCTTCAGGCTTGTCATCTATCAGCAGCTCACTGATACCTATCACCGAGTTAAGAGGGGTACGCAACTCATGAGACATGGTAGACAAAAAGTTTGATTTGGAAACTGCCAGTTCTTTTGCGGCATCTACCGCTTGCTGAAGCTGCACATTCAGATCCTCTTTTTCTTTTATACTGCTGCGAAAGGCTTTAAAAAATAAATAGTGCGCAAGAATTATAGTAACAAAATTAAGTGTCAGTATTATTTCAAAGCCGGGTGATGCTAGTTGTTGTGCTGTGTGTGTAACATATATATTGCCATTATCCTCTAAAACAGAGAACAGCAATACGGGCGCTATCGCCAAAATGGAATAAATAATGCCGAATGCACTGCCTAGGGTATAAAACCCGCTCAGCACTATCATGAACATAAACTGTACAGTTACCAGGTTTATGCTGTGCGAATACATATATATGTTCGTCCAGATGATCAGCAGCCCCATTATGATCATCACATGGGCCAGCGGCCTTATACGGGAGGGCTTGTATAATATGATCTTTGTTAATATCAGGTATCCCGCAAGTGCTATCAGGCCTCTGCTCACCTGCAACCATTGTGCGGCGGCAGCACCAACTATAATAGCAATTATGGCTTTTGCAACAGAAAAAATAAGTATAGTGTAAATGATGCGTATCCTTGCCTTTACAAAGTTGTCTTGCTCAGAGGCCAATGCTTTTCTCAGAGACCAATTAAAGAAGGGAAGTGGTTTGCTCATAACTGTCTGACATGCATAAAGATACAATTCTATTCACGCAATTCTTCAACAACATTAACCTCTTTTCTGCTCAGTATTATACCTATTACTTACATTTAACCTCAAATTTCAGATATAACTAAAAAATGAAAAGTAAGTTCCTCCCGGTAATAGATAGAAAAAAATTATATGAGACAATAGAGTCGAATAATCAAATGGACCTATATGATCTGTTGGCCCAACCTCTGCACGAAGAAATGTATCGGCGTCAAAGTTTCGAGTTCATGAATGAGCTCTCTGAAGGTCAGCAGCTTTTGTTGTCTTACGATTATGTGCAAACCCAGGTACTGCAGGGTGGGTTCATACAGTTGATTCAAAATGGTTATGTGAGTCTTTTGCTCTCCTTACCCGGCTGGCTGGAAGACATCGGCGCTACCGAAATGTCCAAAGTGATTGATGATGTTTTAAAGATATATGTTCTGAATAGGGAACGCCTGGATGCAGAAACTAGTGTCGAAGACTTTGCAAAATTGTATAATGAGTTGAAGGAGTTTGAAGCCCTAGATAAAAAGTTTGAAGAGTTAAATGAGGTCACAATACACGAAATATTAGATTACGCCTTAGAAGCAATAGAAGATTATGCTATAATAAAATAGCTTATTTTATTAGTTTTAATAGTCAATATAAATTATTGTTTATCAACGATATAAGTTATTATTTTTGACAAAATGTCAGCTATTTTATACAATTTATCGTTATTTCAATTGATCACATCTATTATCTTATTAATCAATTAATTACACTCGCTACTTAATATTGTCAAAAATATTGACTTTTCTTGTTGACAAAATCTATAAATGTGTCAATTTATTAATCCCAATCACATCTTTTATTTGCTTACCTTTGCACTTCTTTAAAAAGCTTTTAGCTTTAATTACTCTGAATTTTTATTTGATATATGATTTTTGTTAATAATGTCTCCCTTCGCTATGGTAAGCGTGTATTGTTCGAGGATGTAAACCTGAAGTTCACTGAGGGTAATTGTTATGGTATAATAGGGGCCAACGGAGCAGGTAAATCTACTTTCCTCAAGATCATTTCCGGCGAAATAGATCCTACCACAGGTAAAGTGGAAATACCAAAAGACCAGCGCATGAGTGTGCTGAAGCAAAACCACTACGAATTTGATGAGATCACAGTACTGGAAACAGTAATGCGTGGCAATTCTACGTTATATGAGGTAATGAAGGCCAAAGATGCCATCTACGCCAAGGAAGACTTTACCGAGGAAGATGGTATAAAGGCAGGGGAGCTGGAAGCGCAGTTTGCCGAAATGGACGGCTGGAACGCGGAAAGCGATGCCGCCATGCTGCTCAGCAACCTGGGTGTAAAGGAAGAGTTTCATTCCAAGCTGCTGAAAGAATTAGATGGTAACCAAAAGGTGCGTGTGCTCCTGGCTCAGGCGCTGTTTGGCAATCCCGATATCCTGCTGCTCGATGAACCTACCAACGACCTGGACCTGGAAACCATAGCTTGGCTGGAAAACTTCCTGGCCGATTATGATAAGGTTGTCCTCGTAGTATCGCACGATCGTCACTTCCTGGATACTGTCTGCACGCACGTAGCCGATATCGACTTCGGAAAGATCACTATATTTACTGGTAACTATTCATTCTGGTACGAATCCAGCCAGCTCCTTTTAAAACAAAGGTCCGAAAGCAACCGTAAGGCGGAAGATAAAATTCGCGAGCTGCAGGAGTTCATCGCTCGTTTCTCTGCTAACGCATCTAAATCCAAGCAGGCTACCAGCCGTAAGAAAGCCCTTGATAAAATTAAGCTCGAGGACATGGTTGCTTCAAATCGCAAGTACCCGGCCATCTTGTTTAATAACCAGGTACGTGAGGCCGGCGACCAGATATTAGAGGTAAAAGGTCTGTCTAAAACGCTGAATGGCGAATTGTTATTTAAGGATATCAGCTTCGATTTAAAGCGTGGACAAAAAGTTGCGATAATATCTTCTAATTCACTGGCAACCAAGGCATTTTATCAAATATTAGCAGGCGAGGATACTGACTTTGAAGGCATATACAAATGGGGTGTTACCATCACGCCAACTTATTTGCCGGGCGACAATTCTGAGTATTTTCAGAATAAAGACCTCAATCTTATCGATTGGTTACGCCAGTATTCTGAGGAAAAGGACGAAACCTTTATCCGTGGTTTTCTGGGCCGTATGTTGTTCTCCGGCGAGGAAACATTAAAGAAATGTACGGTATTAAGCGGTGGTGAAAAAGTACGCTGCATGCTCAGCCGTATGATGATGCTGAAGGGTAACCTCCTGATGATGGACGAACCTACCAACCACCTGGATCTGGAAAGTATCACTGCGCTCAACAATGGTATGAAGGACTTCAAAGGCACTATATTGTTCACCACGCGCGACCACGCCCTGGCTCAGTCC
>JBQCEX010000349.1:0-14316 GCA_051959855.1 Flavipsychrobacter sp.
CCGCCGCCAAACTGGTAATCATCTACCTGTGCCTGCCTGTAAGGTGTGTAATCACGCAGATTGTGTGTATGCACCTCCAACAGCCCGCGGGATTGTGCCCTTTTCAGGATAGAATGAGAGAAGGGGCTTTCCAGCAGTTCAGGTAAAACAGTTATGATATCGATGCGCATCTGATGAATTAAAAATGCAAAATTAAAAATTAAAAAATGGGCCTTTTCATTAAAGGTCGAGGATGCCTTCGGGGAGATCCATGCGGACGAATTTGTTTTTCACATTTACGTCCAATATCATCTCATCTACCAAAGGCAGCAGTACCTCTTTATCGTTGTATATAATCTTAGCCAGCCATTGTGGCCCCGCCTGCATGACATCCTGTATGGGACCTAAGGAGCCTTTTTCGCGGTCTACTACATTAAAGCCGATCCATAATAAGGGTGAGTCTGTGGCGTGCTTAGACAATATATCTTCGTTTACATACACATTTTTACCTATGAGCTTACGGGCTGCTTCGCTGCTGTTAGTGTCTTCCAGGTTCAGAATGTATTCCTCATCGTTTGAAGCCTTTAGCTGGGATATAAAGAAAGGGATATAGCTTTCCTTATGCAACTCGAGAAACAAAACATCCTCAGGCTTCAGCCATTTAGAATTGCCCACGATATGCGTCATCACTACAGCACCCTGCAAACCATGCGTAGCCACTATTTTGCCTATACGTATCATAAGAGCGGCAAAAGTACAAAAACCTGAGGGAGACGTAAACGGCTAAAAGTAGCCCAGGTAAAATTTGGAATAGGTAATGTATTCTATGCTGATCTCATCACCCTCCTTAAAACGATAGAAGTCTTCGGGAGATACTTCTATGCTTAGCTTAGTAGGTGAATCAAGATAGAAGTAGTAAGTATCATTAATGGTGGCATGGACACGCTTAGTAACATGCGTCATCTCTATTGTTTTTGTGCGCTCTTGTATGTCGTGCTTCATCTTCCTGATATTGACGCGGTAGCCAACTATAGTGGCACCAACAGAAATACCAAGCAAGACACCTGTAGTAACGAAATAACGCGCGGGGGAGAATGCATTTGGAGCGCCATCAAAGGCACGGTACCAGGAACCAATGAATGGCGCTACAAAACTGATGATCATACATATGCGAAAAAACTTGTAATACGCATGCCGTTCCTTCTCCTCCTGATGCTGAAGGAAAGCCATTTCTGAATCTTCAAGTGGCTCCTTGTACCGTGTTAGCTCATTAGGCACTACATTTATTTAAACTCATACACTTCTGAATACTTCTGCTCAGCATAGTGCATGAAGGCTGAAAAATCTAAGCCTTTACCAGTTATTCTTTTACAAAGCTCTTCTGACGTATAGCGACGACCAAACTGGTGAATATGCTCGCGTAGCCAATGCAACAACTGCGACATATCACCTGAGCGCAACTGATCTTTCAGACCAGGTACATCTTTAGCTGCCTGCTCAAAGAATTGGGCGGCATAAAAGCTACCAAGCGAATAAGTAGGGAAATAACCAAACATGCCGTGACTCCAATGCACATCCTGCAGCACACCTGTTTTATCGCTATCCGGCTTTATGCCTAGGTATTTGAAGTACATATCATTCCAGGTAGTGCGAATATCTTTTACATCCAGAGATCCTTCTATCAGGGCTTTTTCTATTTCATAGCGAATGAGGACGTGAAAATGATAGGTAATCTCATCTGCTTCTGTACGTACGAAAGATGGCTTTACCTGGTTGATGCCTTTGTAAAATTCTTTGAGCGTAACACTGCCTAATTGCTGCGAAAAGCATTGCTGCAAGCGCGGAAAGAAAAACTCCCAGAAGCTATAACCCCGGCCAACGCAATTTTCCCACAAGCGAGATTGAGATTCGTGAATACCTAAAGATGCAGCTGCCCCCAGGGGCATGCCATATTGTGTAACAGGCAAGCCCTGCTCGTATAGCGCATGGCCACCTTCGTGTATGCTGCTCCATAACAGAGAGGCAAAATTTTCTTCATCTACTCTTGTAGTGATGCGTACATCTTCCGGTGTAAAAGATGTAGTAAAGGGATGTTCGGAATAGTCCTGACGGCCCGCATCAAAATCGTAGCCCATGTTTTTCAGTACATCAATGGAAAAATCCCATTGATCCTGTTTAGGGTAATGCTGATGCAGGAAATCATTTTTAACCTGTTGAGCAGCCTTTATCTTGTCGAGCAAAGGAGGTAGTTGCTCTTTAACGTTATTAAAAACCGGATCCAGCATTGCCACCGTTGCGCCTTTCTCATATTCATCCAGCAAGGCGTCGTAAGGGTGAGCTTTATAGCCATAGTATTGCGCCTGCTGCTTTTTTAAATCAATCATTTTAGCTAGCTGCAAAGCATATACCTCATAGTTATTTTCATTACGTGCCTGAATCCAGGCGTTGTAGCTGGCACTTGTCTGCATGGTGAGTGCTTCTACAAATGCAGGCGGTAACTTTTTGTTCCTATTATAATCTTCAAGGCTAAGACGCACATTATTCTGTTGAACATCGGTAAGATCAGTTGCTGTCGATAGTTGATGCAATATCTCACCGTAACGGTCGCCCGTTATCAACTCATGCGCTTGTGTAGCCAATGTAGCTAATTGCCGGCCTCTGTGTGCAAAGCCCTTAGCGGGCATATAAACTTCCTGATCCCAGCCTAATACCGCTGCAGCATATTGTAAATCTGCGGCCTTTTGTGTCATTTCCTGATATGCAGTGTAAAGCTCCTGGCTATTCATGTATTCTTTAATCTTTCTATTGGTTAAATAATTATTCGGGGGTTTCAAGGCGTTCTACCTTATTGATACCATCCAGCGCGGCAAGGCGTTGGCTTAAGACATCCAGCTCATCCCTGTCGTGCACATACACCATAATCGTACCTTCGAAAACGCCGTCTTTTGAATCAATACTTAATGAGCGCATATTCATCTTTAGCTCTCCGGAGATAACATTAGTAATCTTTTGAATGACACCGACATCATCCATGCCTATAATGCGCACACCACTGAGGAACGAAATTTCTTTATTCTTAGCCCATTTGGTTTTCACTACCCTATGACCGTAGTTAGCAAGTAGCTGCGCGGCATTAGGACAGTCTGTACGATGTATTTTCAGCCCTTCGCCAGAGGTGATAAAACCGAACACATCATCGCCCGGAATAGGTTGGCAGCATTGCGCCAGCTTGTACAGAATTTTATCCGAGCTTTCACCAAAGATGATAAGCTCCGCCACTTTTGACGGCTTCTGTTTAGTAGTTTCTTCAGACACTAACAATTTAGTATCCAGCTTTACTTCCTTGGCAGGCTGCTGCAGTTTATCGCCATGAACAACGAAGTCCTTGAGCTCTTTAAGATCAATACTGCCTACTGCAATAGCATAGTACAAATCCAGAGGGGATTGCTTTTTATAGAATTGTGTAAGTTCCGTAACGTTATGTTGTGACAAAGGCACTTTCAAATGTTCGAGCTTGCGCTGTAAAGCAGCCTTGCCATCTTCTGCAATTTTTCTTTTCTCCTCTTTTAGATAATATTTAATACGAGATTTAGCCTTAGCCGTCGTAACAAATGCCAGCCAATCTTCAGACGGCTTTTGCTTAGATGAAGTAATCACTTCAACCTGATCGCCACTCTTAAGCTCATGGCTTAGGGGCACTAAACGATAGTTAACTTTCGCACCTATACAACGCGCGCCCAGCTCGGAATGAATATCGAATGCAAAATCGAGCGCAGTAGCGCCTTTCGGCAGAACACGCATATCACCCGTGGGTGTATAAATATAAATTTCTTCAGTAAATAAATCGAGCTTGAAATCCTGCAGAAAGTCGAGCGTATCTGTATCAGGATTGCTGAGAATATCGCGCAGATGATGGAGCCAGCTATCCAGCTTACTTTCCTGAGCAGAACTTGCGCCTTCCTTATACTTCCAGTGGGCAGCAAGACCTTTCTCTGCGATCTCATTCATACGGGCCGAACGTATCTGTACTTCCACCCAACGACCACCAGGGCCCATTACCGTAGTATGCAACGCTTCATAACCATTCCCTTTAGGCACGCTGATCCAATCGCGCAAGCGCTCAGGACTGGGACGATAGAAGTTTGTGATGATAGAATAGACTTTCCAGCAATCTTCTTTTTCACGTTCAGGCGGCGCATTGAGAATGATGCGGATGGCAAACAGATCATACACTTCCTCAAAGGCTACATGTTTGGTACGCATCTTATCCCAGATTGAATGGATAGCCTTCGGGCGACCGTAAATTTCGAAGTCGAAATCATTGCGCTGCAATTCTTCCTTTACCGGCTTGATGAACTCATTAATATAGCGGCTGCGGTCGCGTTTGGTTTCTTTTAGGCCCTGAGCAATTTCTGTATAAACCTCAGGCTGTGTGTATTTTAGCGCAAGATCTTCCAGTTCGGATTTTATCTCATACAAGCCAAGACGGTGCGCTAAAGGAGAATAGATATAAGTAGTTTCAGAAGATATCTTTAACTGTTTTTCGCGGCTCATGCTACCCAGTGTGCGCATGTTATGCAGGCGGTCGGCCAGCTTGATGAGTATTACGCGAGGATCGTCAGCAAGCGTCAGCAATATCTTTCTGAAGTTCTCGGCCTGTATCGTGGTATCTGCCTTAAGATCTACTACATTAGATATTTTAGTCAACCCATCAATCAGCTTAGCGTAGCGTGCACCAAATTCGTGCGTTATATCTTCAAGTGTAATCTCGGTATCTTCCACAACATCGTGCAGCAAGGCACAAATGGAAGAAGTAACCCCCAAGCCAATTTCTTCTACTACTATGCGAGCTACCGCCAAGGGATGCAGAATGTAGGGCTCGCCAGACTTGCGACGCATATCCTTGTGTGCATCAGCAGCTATTTCGAATGCGCGTCTTACCAGTCTTCTATCACCTTTTTTTAAGCGCTGTTTTAGCGCACGCAGCAATGCCCTATACTCCCGGAGAATAAGTTTCTTTTCTTCTTCTTCGTTCTTATTGTAAACCTCTATTTCTGTAATTTCCATAAAACTAGCAATCCTAATTTACGACATTTCCTGTGCTTTGCTGATAACTTAAAGTCAAGCCGCTATAAGACAATCCAATATTTTAAAGGATTTAACATTATTTGTAATTGGCCTTGTAAAAGGTTTCATAAGGAACCATAGTGTGATCTGCAAATATCTTCGTGTAGTTGCTTGCCGAGATAATAAAGAGCTTGTATTCGCCAGACTTGTATTCTCTAAAAATATCAGGCGTGCTTTTTACTGCATTCAGGAATATCTTGGCCTGAGTTGCATTCTGGAAACTTTTAGCGACGACCGCAACCTCTTTCTGGTTCAACAAATCCATATTTACGGAAAGGTTGAGGCTATTGAACTTGAAAGTTGCAAAATCATTTAAGGCTGCCTTCAGACCCATAGCCCGCGATTCAAGCCCAGGTATGGCTATTACAAAGTAATGCTGCTCTTTAGGATCGTATGTAAAGCTTTTTTCCTTGACAGGCATTGCAGCAGCGCCATTAGGCATAGCGGCAGGCGGCGGCGCACCATTTGGCGGAGTAGCCGGATTAGTGCCATTAGCAGCAGGTGGCGGCGCACCATTGGTGAGCGCCTTGCTCATAGCTGCCACATTATTTGCAGCAGCGTTATTCGCAGGAGCGGCGGCTAGGGCCGGAGCCGGACGATTCTTACTGATATAAGTCATTACCGCATCAGCCCAGCTGCGCAAAGAGTCTGAAGGATGCAGTTTGATGAATTCAGTAAGCAATGTATCTGCTTCCCCGAAATTGCCCAGGTAAGCCAGCGATATAGCCTCCATTAAATGGAACCTATCCCTATAAATGCTGTCTTTATATACCTGATCAGCATGTTTTACATGCAGTATGACATCATTATACTGATGTTGCATCAACAAACCATAGGTTTCATCATAGTAATTGGCTACGGTCATGCCATCGACTACCTGTACACCTCCCCCATCTTCTGTTGGCCGTACAAGTTTTGCATATTCGGATGTTGGATAATCCTGTAACAACTTATCGCTATAAGTTTTTGCATCATCTAACTTGTTCTGGCGAAGGGCAATAATATACCTGAGATAATAATCTTCCGGCATATGCGCATTATTCGGATACCGCTTTTCCATAGTATCCAGTGTTTTGATAGCCGGCGGATAATCCTCAAGCTGCCTTACATAGGCATTCGCCAGATCTATATAACCACGTTGGATGAGCAGATTAGCTGTATCTTTTTCTTCCCGGGTACGAGGAATAAATGATAGCAAAAGATCTTCTTTAGGCAGCCCATTTTCATCATAGTCACTATTTTCCTGTTCGGCATCAGCATTATTATTACCGCCATTATTGCCAGAAAAAGAGAGTGCTGCGGAACGACGCCAGTTATCTTCCAATGGACGATTACCCCATTTGCGTTTAAAATCAGTATAACCTTGCTGCATTTGGGTTGCATTGGCAAAGTACCATACAGCACCTGTCTCTTCACCCATTGCGGGTTCCGCAGCTGTAACTGAGTTAATACCTGCATTTTCAGCCCTATATATACTATCAGCACGCAGCTTTTCAAGATGTTTAATGTACTTGCGTGCAACTGACCGTTGTTCTTTTTCAGACATCAGGGAAAGGGCCAATAAGCTATCCTGATCGTGAATAACAGTTGCAGGGCCAGCCACCTCGCCTAAAGCCCTGCTGCGGACTACGGCTACCATTACTGAACTATCGTTCGGGGCTGCATTGGCCATTCTTGCAGCACTGTCATATGCATGTTTGGCAGCTACATAATCGCCAGTACTATAGTATACATTACCCAGTGTGGCAAAAGAGATGGCTTTTTGTTTTTTAGTTGTTCTGCCCGCATGAATACCTTTTTCGAGGTAGCTGACAGCATCAGTCGGATTATTGCTGTTTTGCGCAAGCCTGCCCAACATATAATAAACCTGTTCGTAATAGTTACTATACTTACCATCATTCAGCACTTTTTGTAAAGCAGCTACCGCTTCTTTCTCATTACCGCCACCATACATAGAGCTATATGCCAGATACTTCCTGGCATAAAAGTCCATTTCTATTTTAGGGTTAAGTGAAATGACTTTTTTAAAGTTATCAGCAGAAGCTGCGTAAGCCCCCTGACGTTGTAGCAACTGACCACTAAGGAAAGCAGCACGCATACGCATATAATCACTGATATTGTTATCATTCGCAGCAATCATCAACTGCGAAGAAGCATCTTTGTAATCATTATTGTTTAGCGCAAGGAACGCATTTGCTAATGCAATGCGACCCTTGAGATTTTTGACGGAAGTAGAATCAGATTCCATAAGCGCCATAACAGACTCTGCCTTCTCAGGCTGGTGGGCTTCAGTGTATGTACGTGACAGCCAAAGTACCGCATCGTTATGTACCGCCTTATGCTTCAGGAAATCCAGCATTGTCTTTTTCTGAGCCTCTACGATAGATGGTTGGGTACCTGCCTTATGGGCCGATTGAGCGGGCTTTTTCTTTTTACGTTCATCCATACTGATAATGTAATGGAAGGCAGTATTAGCCTCATCATAGTGCCCCTTGTAATAGTACGCCTGTCCTAACAAAAGGTACAAATCGTCCCCCCATTTAGTACGTGGATCGTGAATCTGTATGCCAACAGAAACCTTACGGATAATACTATCCATGTCGCCTGACATAAGCGAGGAATCTTTATTGGGGTCGAAAGGATAGAGCCCTATGAGCGAATCGTAGTTGTCCCGCCGGACTCGCTGCATATTGGCCAGTGCCTCGTCCATCTTTCGATTGGCATTGAAATAGTAATTGTATCGGGTGAACGTATTCTGTACTACCTGCCGCTGAATGGACCATTTCTTTTTAAGCATTTTTTCATTGCTCCAGGCCTCTCGCTTATGTTTTATTTTCAGGTCAAGAGCTAACTGCAGTTTCTGCTCTTTCTTCTTCTGTGCTGCTGCCGTGGCCGTTTCCCTTTTCTTTTTTTCTTTGGCCAGACTATCAGTTCTGGCCTTTCTTACAGAGGCCAGGCTATCCAACCGGTGCTTGCGTACCTTTGTAATACTGTCTGTAAAATGTTTGCGTGCTTTTACCAGACTATCGGAAAAATGCTTGCGCACTTTGAACAGGCTATCTGCACGCTTTTTTCGCATCTTCTCCATTTGTTCCGTCCGTATCCTGCGGAATACAGTGACACTATCGCGGTATCTGCGACTTTCGCGGTACTTACGGATGTATGCCAGACTGTCAGCGCGGCGCTTCTGGATGAAATGCTGCATTTCCATCTGTGTTTTGCGTACATGCAAGACACTATCAGTTACCTTTTTGCGAGCAAGCTTGAGCGAATCAATATAAGCTTTACGCTGAGCCTTTAGTTTATTGGCTTTAGACAGCCTCACCTTAGTAACGCTATCCTTAAAATGCTTACTATCACGGTACTTCCGAATAACATTTAGGCTATCTGTAACGTGTTTACGGTAAGCCTTAACACTATCTGTAGTATGCTGACGAGCCAACTGCATGGCTTTCATCTGGGTAGCACGGGCGGTTTTAGTACTATCCAGAATATGCTGGCGGGATTCCCTGGCAGAATCCAGCGCCTGTTGACGTGCTGTACGGGAGCTATCTATAACATGCTGCTGGGCCTGACGTGTTGAATCTGCTGCATGTTTGCGGGCAGCAGCAGCCTGTGCCGGGGTTTGCTTGGCCGTTTGAGCGCGGGAAAGCAAGCCAAGGAACAATATAAATGAAAAAAATGATATTAAAAATAATCTTAACTTAATCTGCAATTTCGATTCTACTTTTCGCTACAATATTAATAACTGAATAGAGTAAAAAATATTTCATTTCAATAGATATATAATTTAACAGTGTGGATAGGTGAATCTTTCAAAAATAGCAAAAAAACAGCTATAAACCCATGAGAAAAAATATAATAATATATTAATTTAACAATTTGAAAAAGCAAAAGAAGAGGAAAGAAATTTAGCTTTCAAAACTGTAAATTGCATACCCCACGAAGGCCGCATGAGCAGAAGAAAAAGAAAACAAGACGGAATATATAATAAGCTGCAGACCCAATACAGAATAGTATTCATCAACGATGAATCGCTGGAGGAAGTAGCGACATTCCGGCTGACAATAAGAAAATTGTACGTGCTCTTTAGTACGCTGTTCGTGGTGATAGTGGGATTGACCATTTGTGTATTGCTGCTGACACCGTTAAAGTATTATATACCAGGGTACGGAAGCAATAAAACACATATGCAGGTGATAAGACTAAAGGAAAATGTAGATTCTCTATCGGACCTGGTGACTGCGCAACAGAATTATGAAATGAACATTCGCAAGGTGATAAACGGAGGCTACAACGGACTAAGCGATACGACGAAACTAAGTGACAAAGCGATTACAAAGGAAGCGAACAAGGTAATTTTTCCGGTAGGAAAGAAATAACATGACAGAAAAAAGAACAAGCGGAAACATGATGCGTTACGCAGGGCTTGCTACACAATGGCTGGCGCTGCTGGGTGTGGCTGTGTGGCTGGGACTGAAGCTGGACTCATGGACCAAATGGAAATTTCCTGTGTTCGTGGTGACATTTCCGTTGGTGGCATTAATAGTATCGCTCTGGCAATTAGTAAAGGAATTCAATCAACCGAAGAAATGAAGAACAAATTTATACTGGCTGTAATTATTGTATTTGTAGTGCTGACCGCTGTCTTTTACTATGTAAGCATGCAGGAACCAAAATTCAGGTTCGCTGTACTGATGACAGGTAATGCAGTAATGGCAGGTCTTACACTAGTTACTTATGCAATAGTTATGTCACAGCTAAAGAACAGGCCTGCCATGTTCGTCAATGGCGTACGTGGGGCATCGTTCTTAAAGCTAATGGTGTGTATGGTGGCTTTGGTAGCCTATGTGGTGCTGGATAAAGCAAACATTTACAAACCGGTAATTTTTGTTCTTTTTGGTATATATGCTATTTACACAGTAATAGAAACCTGGCTGCTGGCACGGCTGGCAAGAGAAACAAAATGATATGAAAAAGCAAGAAAAATCGCTGATACTGCTGGAGCAGTTTCTACCATCAAATACGTTTGACATGGTGGCGCCATTTTTCAAAGAACATACGATACATCTTACATTAACGCATGAGAGGAAGAGTGTGCTTGGAGATTACAGGTCGCCGTACCGTGACATACCGTACCACAGAATAAGCGTAAACGCTACGCTGAACAAATACAGTTTCCTGATAACCTTACTGCATGAGCTGGCACATATGCTCACTTATGTGCATTTTAAAGACAAAGTGCAGCCACATGGCAGGGAATGGAAAACACAATTCAGGCATTTGCTTATACCCTACCTGGGTAAACATATTTTTCCGGCTGATGTGGAAAAGGCTTTAATGTCTTACCTGCACAACCCCGCCGCAAGTACCTGTACGGACCCCGGATTGTTCAAGGCACTTTATCAATATGACGAACGCAAACCAGGTTATAAGCTGGTGGATGATATAGAGATCAATAAGTATTTTGAAACGGATGACGGCCGCCGCTTTCAAAAATTGGAAACCTTGCGTACACGTAGCCGCTGCCGTGATATAAGGAACGGTAAAGTTTATTTTTTCCAGGGCATAGTGGAAGTAAAAGCTGTAAGAGCGGCTAAATAGCTGACATCTAATTGTATGTAAGTATATAAAAAAGCTGCCAGTGGCAGCTTTTTTACTTATTCACCCTTTTTTCACCCGCTTTATATCAATTAAATGCTGTAAAACAGATATGTTTATTTGTACATTTGCTGCTCTGAAAATTTAATAAAAAGATAAAACAATAACAAGGTATGAGCCTTAAACACACACTGCTTGCAGGTGTTGTGCTGGCAGGATTAGCTTCTTGTCAACAATCTGCAACAAAGTCGGAAACAAAAGCGGAAGCAGAGCGCAAGCTGCTGGACCCCGCAAATATGGACACCACTGTGCGTCCTGGTGACAACTTCTTTGACTATGCAAATGGCACGTGGCTGAAGAAGAACCCGATACCGGGCGACCAGACACGCTGGGGTAGCTTTAACGAGTTGCAGGAAAACAACTACAAGGCACTGCACCAATTGCTAGACGACGCTGCTGCTAAAAAAGATGCTGCTAAGGGCTCCCCTGAGCAAAAAGTGGGTGACTTCTATCGCAGTGGTATGGATAGCGCAGGTATTGACAAAGCAGGTCTTACTCCATTGAAGCCAATACTGGACCGTATAAATGCGATACAGGATGCTAATGGTGTAATGACAGAAGTAGCTGTTGAACATACACAAGGCATTGACCAACTCTTTGGCTTCGGCGTATCACCTGATGACAAGAATGTAACAAAGGAATCATGTCAGTTCTATCAGGGCGGCCTTGGTTTGCCTGACCGTGATTATTATTTCAATAAAGATGGACGTACTACTAAAATACGTGATGCTTACCAACAGTACATTCCCAAAATGCTGGAACTGATGGGTGAGGACAGCACCATGGCGAAGAAAGATGCTGCTGACATCTACAAGCTGGAAGTAGCGCTGGCTAATGCGTCTATGACACGTGTAGAAGAACGTGACCCATACAATGTATATCACAAATTTGACCTGAATGGCATTAATAAAGTTACTCCAGGTCTTGACTGGAAGGCATTGTTTACTAACCTGAAAATAACAGGCACTGATACGCTGATAGTGGGTATGCCTAAATTCTTCCAGGAAGTAGCAAAAGAGCTGAAAGCAACACCAATAAGTGTATGGAAGAAATATCTTTCATTCCACCTGGTGAATGATATGGCTCCTTATCTGAGTAATAATTTAGATGCAGCACATTTTGATTTTTATGGCACTACTTTAAGAGGCCAAAAAGAGCAGAGACCACGCTGGAAACGCGTACTGAGCGTAGTAGATGGCTCTATAGGCGAATTGCTGGGTCGCATGTATGTTGACAAGAACTTCAAACCTGAAGCGAAACAACGCATGCTGGAACTGGTGAACAACCTGCAGCAGACCTATGCTGAACGCATAAAGACACTGGACTGGATGAGCGATAGCACTAAGCAGAAAGCACTTACCAAGCTGAATGCCTTCATGAAGAAAATAGGCTATCCTGACAAATGGAAAGACTACAGCAGCCTGACTATAGAGCCAGGTAATTATGTACAGGACATTCTTGCCTCCTCTCAATTTGAATACAACTACAACCTGAATAAACTGGGTAAACCTGTTGATAAGACAGAATGGGGCATGACACCGCCAACAGTGAATGCATACTACAACCCGGCATTTAATGAAATCGTTTTCCCTGCAGGTATATTGCAGTATCCATTCTACGATCCTAAGGCTGATGATGCTGTGAACTATGGCGGTATAGGTGCTGTAATAGGCCATGAAATGACACATGGTTTTGATGACCAGGGTCGTCTTTATGATGCGAATGGTAACCTGCACAACTGGTGGAGTCCTGCTGACTCTGCAAACTTTGTAAAGAAAGCAAACAGAGTAGTAGATGAATTCAATGCTGAAAAGGTACTGGACAGCATACATGTAAATGGCAAGCTGACAGAGGGTGAAAACCTTGCTGATCTCGGAGGTTTGAACATTGCATACGAAGCTTTCAAGAAGACCAAAGAAGGGCAGAGCAACGAAAAGATAGATGGTTTCACACCTGATCAACGTTTCTTCCTGAGCTGGGCACAGGTATGGCGTGCCAACACACGTCCTGAAGAAATTGCTTCACGCATTATGACAGATCCTCACTCACCAAGCGAACTGCGTTGTAATGTGCCTATCAGCAATATGGAAGCTTGGTACAAGGCTTTCAATGTACAGCCTACAGATAAAATGTACCGTCCTGATAGCCTGAGAGCGAGAGTATGGTAGTAGATAATTGATCAGATAAAAAAATCCCCTGCAATATGCAGGGGATTTTTTTATTATGTTAGGCCGCAGGCGTTTTTGCTTTCTCTGTGGTCTCGAAGCGTTTAAAGCCTATTGGCGTATAAGTTTTCTGTGCCATCTCCCCTACCTCATCATTTGTTTCGGCCATACCTGTGAAGCTAGTATAATAGGCTTCCCGCATCGCTTCACCCAATATCTTATCAATAAAGTCATTGGTAAGGTCATCTATATTGTCAATGATCATTAAGGTAAAATAGGGCTGCTCTGTCTTGTAAAAATCGCTATGATGTGGAAATAACATAACAGCTATTTCACCTGTGGGAGTGGGATTGAAAGTTATCTGAAAGCCTTTCTCAGCATAAGATATAGCATTACCATCCTTATTCTTAAAGGTAAGCGCCATTGGGATATCCCCTGAACGGAACGTAATAGATGGCATTTCCACGCAAGTGCCGTTTATTTTATCATCAAAGGCATAGAATGTATCAACATAATAACCCGGCTTATAAGTAGCATTCTCATTAAGATAAGCCGCGATTTTGGCAATGTATTCTTTTACTTCAGTTGCTTTTTTTATCCATTTCTCGCGCCTTTCCATTACTTGCTTAAGACCATCACCATACTTATTGGCAACATTTAAAATATCAGACATCATGTTTAAAAGGATTTTAGAATGCAATATTAGCCCTGAAAATCTTTACGGCAATGGCAAGCAATATAACACCGAAAAATTTACGTACTACAGAAATACCTGAGGGGCCCAGCAGGCGCTCTAATAGGTCCATAGAGCGTAAAGTGAGATAGATGAACACCAGGTTTATTAAAATAGCAGCTAATATATTGTACGGGTTATACTCGGCTTTTAAAGACATGATGGTAGTGAGGGTGCCTGAACCGGCAATAATAGGAAAGGCAATAGGAACGACAGCGCCTGTTTTCAAATCATTCTCACTTCTGAAAAACTCCCAGCCTAAAACCATTTCAAGGCCCAAGATGAAGATAACGATAGAGCCTGCGATAGCAAACGAGTGAATGTCGAGCCCCATGAAGTTGAGCATTTGCTCACCTATAAAAAAGAAAGCTAACATGAGCGCACCTGACACTAATGTAGCGAGCCAGGCGTTTATTTCACCCATTCTTTTACGTAGGGAAAGGATAACCGGAATGGAACCAAGCACATCTATTACAGCGAATAGTGTAAAAGTAAGTGTGATTATTTCAGAGAAATTTTTGCCAAAACCTTTCATACAAATAAAGATACAATACTTAATGTGATGTTTACATAATGCCTATTTTTACGCCTTCAAACCACATAAATGTCAATAGCTAATTATAAACACAGCGCAGCAGACCGTTTTATGCG
>JBQCEX010000350.1:0-2992 GCA_051959855.1 Flavipsychrobacter sp.
CCAAAGTGCGGAGATGGAAATGACAATCCAAAGGATGATGCCTTGTATAAAAGGTTTGATGCCTACTGATTGTATCACCTTCCTGGAAAGGCCCGCACCAATGAGGAACAGGGTGAGGGTGAGGCCCTTGCGTGCTATATCAACTACGTAGTGGCCGTAAGTATTTACAAAGGGTACATAGGTATAAATAACCATAGCTATGATGAACATGCCTATGAACCAGGGAATATTTATTTTTTTTGATTTGCTTTTGAATAGGAATGCTGAGACAAAGGCTACGGGGATGATCCAGAGGGCGCGGGCGAGCTTGACGGTGGTGGCTACCTCCAGGGCGGTTTTTCCGTAGCTGCTGGCTGCGCCTACTACCGAGCTGGTATCGTGGATGGCAATGGCACACCAGATACCAAACTGATTTTCGGTGAGGTGCAACCAATGACCCATAGCCGGAAAGATGAACAGCGCGATGGAGTTAAGGATGAATACAATACCCAAGGCCACTGAAATGGATTTTTCTTCGGCGCCAATAACAGGGGCTACGGCCGCGATGGCGCTGCCGCCACAAATAGCGGTGCCTGAGGAAACGAGATAAGAGGTCTTCGATTCTATTTTCAACCACCTGGCTATGAGGGTGCCCAGGATCAAGGTCCCAAAGATGGATACTATTGTAAAGAGCACGCCTTGTTTACCGGCCTGCATAGCGGTTTGGATGTTCATGCCGAAGCCAAGACCTACTACCGAGGCTTTCAGCAGGTAGTTAGTGGCCTTCTTGTTGAGGTGCAAAAAAGGATGACCCATAGTGAGGGCAATAATGAGCCCAAGGAATAATGCTATAGGTGGTGAAATCCAGGGGGTAAGGCATGCGGCAGCCGCGAGGATGAAAATGAGCTTGCGAATGATATCCGGATTGCTGTCCGGCTTATCGGAATTGGAGCGTGCAGCCCCGTTGCTTGAGGCCTGGGCCCCAGGAGTAGCGGATGTTTGTTTCATACTTACATATACAGCCTGCCATACAATATGAAATCAGGCCGCGATATTTAGTGAAAACCTATTTATGAGTGCAAACGTAAAGAAATAATACTTTACGTATTATATATTTTAAAAGAAGGCATCCTCAAAGTGTAGTATTTCTTTCACATTCCCGGCCTCGAGAAGAATGCTGATGATATCGAAACGGAGGAGGGTGTATTGAGGGTTGGACTCAACAAAGGCTTCTGCAGCCATTTTCAGAAAGCTTTGTTTTTGAGCATTTACGGCCTCTTCAGGGAAGCCAAAGTCGTAATGGCGGCGGGTTTTTACCTCTACAAAAACAAGTGTGTTATCTTTGTGGGCAATAATATCTACCTCTTTTTTACCGAAGCGCCAATTGCGGAATAGGATGGCATAGTTATTATTTATTAAAAAGTTCACAGCTATTTGTTCGCCTTTTATTCCAGTTTCTTTATGTTTGAACATTGAAACACACAAAAAATTATGATGACAGAATTAATTATAAATTTTCCTACCCAACTGAAAGAAGCCCTAATTATTGGCCAAAGTTATAAGTTCAAAGCAGAGCAAAAAGATTTTAGCAATATCATATTAACAGGTCTTGGTGGCAGCGGTATAGGAGGTTCCATAGTGCAGAATTATGTGTTTGATAAGCTGAAGATACCATTTATTGTAAATAAAGATTATTTCCTGCCGGCGTTTGTAAGTAAAGATTCTCTGGTAATTGTTTCCTCTTATTCGGGCAATACGGAAGAAACTATTGCTGCTATGCAGCAGGCGCTGAAGGTAAAAGCCACCGTAGTGTGCATTACATCAGGTGGTAAGATAGCTGAGCTGGCAAAAAAGAAAAATATAGATTGCATACTGCTACCGGCAGGCATGCCGCCGCGTTCATGCATTGGCTATTCTATGACGCAGGTGTTGTTTACGCTGGCGCATTTTGGCTTTATCAGCGCGGACTTTGTGAAGAATATTAAGAATTCTATAAAACAACTGCAGACAGATGATAAAGCCATGCAGAAAAAAGCAAAAGCCATAGCGCAAAAGCTGAATGGCAAACTGCCGATAATATATGCTGCTGCTGATTTCGAGGGTGTGGCAGTACGTTTCCGTCAGCAGCTGAATGAAAACAGCAAAATGCTGGCATGGCATAACGTGATACCGGAAATGAACCATAATGAGCTGGTAGGCTGGCGCGATAAGACTACCGATAAAGCAGTGGTGATACTGCGTAACGAAGACGACTATGACCGTGTACAGACCCGCATGGAAATAAATAAGAAGATCATTAAGAAATATACTTCAAACATTATTGAAATAACCTCGCAGGGTAAAAGCTATTGGGAGAAAGTATTCTATATCATTCACCTGACAGACTGGGTGTCTGTATTCCTGGCTGAGCTACGTGAACAGGATGCAACTGAAGTGAAGGTGATAGACTTCCTGAAAGGTGAGCTGGCTAAAGTATAAGCTGAACTAACATAGCTGTAAAAAGAATGGCCGCTGATTTAGCGGCCATTCTTTTTTATAGTGTGTGCAATAATTATTGCATTGTCTTAGCATCATTGAGGAACTGTGCAAGGCCTATGTCAGTAAGCGGATGCTTCAGCAGACCAAGGATAGAAGGCAGCGGGCAAGTGCAGATGTCAGCACCAGCTTCTGCACAACGAACAATGTGTAATGGATTGCGTATAGAGGCAGCTAATACTTCAGTCATAAAGCCCTGGGCATTGTAAATATTCACGATCTGCTCGATGAGCTGAACACCGTCCCAACTGCCGTCGTCTATACGGCCTATGAAAGGAGATACGAAAGTAGCGCCTGCCTTTGCAGCGAGTATTGCCTGACCAGCAGAGAATACCAGCGTACAGTTGGTAGCGATACCATTGTCAGTAAACCATTTGATGGCTTTGACACCGTCTTTTATCATAGGCACCTTTACTACAATATTGGAGTGAATGGCAGCCAGTTTCTTTCCTTCTTCTACAATAGTTGCAAAATCAGT
>JBQCEX010000351.1:0-4438 GCA_051959855.1 Flavipsychrobacter sp.
GCTAATACAGTGGATCAGTTTATTGCCAACACTTACAGGCAGATAGACTTTAGTGGTGCAGATACCCTTAGCTATGATGTGTTTGCCAAAGCATACCATGGTTATATAAACCTGTATAACGAAGGCAAGCTGAATCCTGAAAGACAGCTGCTTACTATATGCGACATGACTGAATCTTCAACCAGGAATCGTATGTGGGTAATTGATCTGGCTTCAAAGAAAGTGCTGTTCAATACTTATGTAGCACACGGCCAGGGATCGGGCGAGGAATTTGCTACTTCTTTCTCCAACGAAATGAACTCACATAAAAGCAGCTTAGGTTTTTATGTGACCGGTGAAACTTATGATGGTGAGCATGGTACATCCCTGCGCCTGTATGGTATGGACAAAGGTTTCAACAACTCAGCTTACGATCGCTCAGTAGTGGTGCATGGCGCTGACTATGTATGTGGCAAATTCATTGAGAACAACCAGAAGCTGGGTAGAAGCTGGGGGTGCCCTGCAGTATCTTCCAAGCTATCGGGGGCTATAATAAACACTATAAAGGACGGTAGCTGCTTATTTATCTATTATCCTGAAAAGAAATTTCTTGCCAGCTCTTACTGGATGAATAAAAAAGTAACCGTGCTGCCAGGCAGCAAGAATGCCCTTATGTTCCAAAATACTGCCTTTGTACCAAACGGAGATACGGTAATACAATACGTAAGCAGTGCAGGCAATATAGACAGCGTAAGACATATCAACCACTCATTTTAATGCTGCCAGCACTCTATCATCACGGTGATAGATGTCACGTATAAACCTCAGGTGCTGACCCGTTGTGTCTTCGAATACTGTGAGATAAACTATATGTACAGGGATCTTTGTTTTTAGTATTTCCCAGCGTGTTTTGTGCGTTTGAATTACCGAATCCAGACGTTCCTGTGTATAGCGTTTATTTTCCAATGTGCCCAGAATGTAAAGGGCCATTTGTTGTGGCTGTTCTAAACGTATGCAGCCTGAGCTAAGAAAACGGTTACGTTTGGGAAAATCATCCCGGTGCGGTGTATCATGCAGATAGATATCCCATTTATTAGGCAGGTTAAACTTCACATACCCCAGCGCATTATCATCGCCAGGTGCCTGCCTGAAAATAAACCGTTTATAGTTACTCTCATTAACTTCAGATGCATCCACAACATTGCCATTATGATCATAAACTTTTAGTCCCTTTTTCTTAAGGTACTTCATGCCACTTTTAGACATTCCGGGCAATACATCTTTTTTCATGATAGTAGGCGGTACGCCCCATGGCGGATTAATAACCACATTTGCCATATTAGCATCCAGTGAAGGCGTTTGTCGCTCAGGTTTGCCTACGACTGTACGCATGTGCATAACGGTTTCTCCTCCCCTTCTGAAGAACAATTCCATTACAGGCACATCTACCACTATATATTGATCTCCGATGTTCTGCTGCATCCAGCGAACACGCTCCATATTTAGCCGTATCTCATCATTTATTTGTTGTGGGGTGCGGGCTAAGCGTGCAAGTGTAAAGCTATCCAGCTTCCCGCTTGCTTTTATATCATTGTAGTATTGATAGTTCTCAACCATTTGCTGCCATGCGCTCATAGTGTCACTTTCGTTATTGGCCCACGGCATTTCGGTAGTGATGATATAAGTTATTGCACTGTCATGTTTTTTTAATGTTTGTCCTCCCTGTAATTTTTCAATTGCAGCCATTAGCGTTGAATCTGATTGCAGCTTTGCGTAGAATTGATATTGATCCTTCAATAACTTGTATGTAGGAACTTTGCTGCGATAAACGTCAAGTGAAGGGAAATCTGAGTCCTTAGTAGCAAGATGTTCAGGCGCTGTCCAGCTACTATCGTTTTTATGATACCATAATGAATCAACCGTTTTAGGCACAAGCTCGCCCATCAGCAGGTCATGTGCTGCGTGGAGATAGCTGTTTGTAAAAGTGGTGTCGAAATTGATGAGATAATTGACATCCGTATTTTTATCATCAAATCCATCATGCATTTGCTTCAGTTGAGACAAATGATATTTTTCCGGATCAATCCCATCCCAGCGAATATTGTCTAATTCAGAAAGGAATTTTTCAGTTTCATCATTTGGTTTGCTATGAGAAAGCCATATAGGCGCATACTCGTTCAACTCATAGGCATAACGCATATTCTCTGCAATAGTGTGAATATGCTTTTTATTGTCAGAACTATCCATGTCAGGAAATAGCCCGCTTAGTCTTTCTGCAAATTCCTTTTTATCGGGAGCACTCGCAATTACCCGCTCTCTGGACCCTGATTTGCCACTTCTGCTATGACAAGATATTAATGCCAAACAAAAGAAAAATATCTGAAGGAAAACTATGTGCTGTCTGTACTTACTATCGCCTATTAAACTCATAAAACTATTTGGGTATTAATTCCCTGTATGTATATTATCAACGATAACAAAAACTATTCCATCCTTGTTCAAATGGAAAGTTCCTGCATAGGGTCCCAAAAAAGCTGTTTGAAATTTACTATGGTATCATTCTTCACTTTTACTCCTTCCTTTTCCAATAACTGTTGCATTTTTTCAGGCGGGTTAAAATGATGTTTTCCTGTGAGCATGCCTTTACTGTTCACTACCCTATGCGCCGGTACCTTAGGCTTTGCATTGACAGAGTCGCGCATAGCGTGGCCAATAAAGCGCGCGCCGGATTTAAGGCCTACTGCAGCAGCAATAGCGCCATAGCTCGTTACCCTGCCCTTAGGCACCAGCCGCACTATTTCGAAAATCGCATCATAGATATTGTCTTTATCACTGCTTTCCGTTTTCATAGTTTTTGCGTTTTTCCAGCAGTTCGCTGCGCTTAGGTTCTTTTACATTTATATAGTCATACGGGCAGTTAAGACAGCCATTGCCGCAACAATAACCGCGCTCACTAAGGTATAATGCTGTAAATACCAAACGACCGTCAGGCAAAATATAATAATCCCTATTCTCGGTCAAGGGTCTGTTCATGTTTTGCAAATCTTTCCGGTAGCTTTATTTCAGTTTCAGGTAAAGAAAACGAAATAAAATAAATAGTACGTCCTTCGGCAAGGTGCATTTTTTCGTAAAAAGTTTGAATAGCAAGGGGGCCAACCGCTTTACCCGTTCCATATACATCCACTATGTTCTCGTGGATAGTACATTGCTGCTCTGCTATGCTCTCCAGGGTAAAATCGTATAGCTCCTTCGAGTCTGTTTTAAGATTAATACGGCTGCCAGGTTTTAATATTTGCTGATACTGGTACAGGAAGCGGGCATGTGTAAGCCGGTTTTTAGCTTTTGAGTCTTTCAGGAAGGGATCAGGAAAAATGATCCAGATTTCAGACACTTCATCCTTTGCAAAATATTTTGTGATATGACCTATCTGAATACGCAGGAAGGCCACATTACTCAAACCCTCATCCAGCGCCATCTTAGCACCTGTGTATATACGATTCCCTTTGATATCCACACCAATATAATTCTTATCAGGATTTTGACGGCCCAGATTTACACTATATTCCCCTTTACCGCAAGCCAGCTCGAGCACGATAGGCTTACTGTTTTTGAAAAAATTTTGCCATTCACCCTTTATTTTTTCAGGATATTGTAGTACATTAGGGAAGGAATTTAATGCGTTGAAGCGTATTAATTTTTTGTGACCCATATAAATTTGCAAATTTACGCCAACAATAACCTTTAAAAAACTTAATTAAAAAAGAGCTCATGAAACGTAAGATTTTACTATTTAGTGCATTAGCAGGCTTATTATCTCTCACACTATCAAGTTTCCACAATGGCATGGTCGCAGGTTCTGCAGGCCTTGGTGTGGTAAACCGTACCGGTAGTCCTACGCCTTCAGGCTATTTGGGGCAAAATGACTGTAGTTCAGGTGCCGGCTGTCATGATGCGCCAACAACTCCATTTAACCTTAATTTTTCTTTAACCGACGTATCTGTAACGCCTAATGCTCTTTGCTCAGGCATATATACTCCGGGGCATAAGTATTTGGTAAAAATCAATGGCGCATATGCTTCCGAACCTACGCCAGCGTTACCAAAATTTGGTTTTCAGTGTGCTACCGTTGGCTGGGCTACCGGTTCTGACAGATTTCACGGTACTCCGCCTGCTGTAAAACGCGGCTCACCTGCTGACTACGCATGGAATCCATTTACAAAGAGCACTCCTACAAGTGTTGATACATTTTTGTCAAGCGGTGCTTATTTCATAGAAAACATCGCTACTTTAACTAATCATGGCGCAAGCTCAGCGCCAAGCTCATGGGAAGCTGATTTCTTCTGGCAGGCACCTGATTCAGCTATTGCTGATACAATTGGCTTCTGGTATATACTTTGTGCTGTAGATGGCGATAATACTTCAGCAAATGACGTAACATTTGTTGGCCCTAAGGATGGTG
>JBQCEX010000352.1:0-5256 GCA_051959855.1 Flavipsychrobacter sp.
ATTTGCCTAAGGCGGATTTCAATTTCAACTATAACTGTGATTCTGCGAAAAAAATATCCCTGACTAATAGTTCGCTTGGCGGCACATCGTATTATTGGGATTTTGGTGATGGCAATACTTCTACCTCCTCTGCATTCGCGCTCAGTCACAACTATGCCACTACAGGCACTTACACAATTAAACTAGTTGCATATAATAGTACTACAGGCTGCCATGACACCACTGAAAAAAATGTAGATGTAACTGATCCAACGGCATCATTTACCGCCAGCGACACACTTGTCTGTCTTAATACAAAAATCACCTTTAACAGTAGCCTTACAGGTGGCACCGCACTAGCCTACAATTGGTCATTTGACGGTACCAACATCAATGATACTACAAAGTCAATAGTAGACACGTTTACCAGCAGTGGTTACCACAACGTAAAAGTATCAATATATGATAATCGTGGTTGCCTGGATACCTTTTCCAGATATAACTATATAGATATTGCGAAACCAATTGCCGACTTTGTTGGTAGCCCTATTCTGTCGGGTTGTGTACCTTTATATGTCACTTTCCATGATCATACAACTGATGCTGCCGGTGCGCATATTACAAACTGGACATGGGATTTTGGTGACGGTAGCTCCCCAGGTACAGGCAGCCCTACTAACCATACTTATACAGCCGGAGGAAGTTTCTATGTAAGCCTGGCTGTTAAGGATAATGTAGGTTGTACAGATACGGTTTTAAAGCCGGCGTATATTGATGCACACAAACCAGTAGCCAATTTTTCCGGTGGACCTACCAATGTTTGTAAAAACAGCCCGGTAAATTTTCGTAGTGCATCTACAGGCAGTGCCCTTACCTATAGATGGGACTTTGGTGATGGTAACACATCAAAAGCATCATCCCCTTCCCATAATTACAAGTCGCTCGGTACATATACCGTTAAGCTCGTTGTAAAGGATTCTCTTGGCTGTTCTGATTCAATCACTAAAATCGGTTACATAACAGTGGTAGGTGGCCCTACCGCAGCCTTTTCTACAAGCGATACCTTCCGTATTTGCTCTCCATTAACCGTTAAATTCAAGGACCATTCTACCGGTGCAGTAAGATACTCATGGTATTTTGGTGATCCCTTGAGTAGTGTAAGTCATAGCGACACTCCCACATGGACTTATATAAATCCGGGCGTCTATACCGTAACTGAAATTGTACAAAATGCGAATGGTTGTACAGACACTGCGCGCGCTACAGTCAGGATACTTGGTTATGCCGGCTTGCTTACTTATACACCTCTTTCGGGTTGTGCACCACTTACAGTCAGCTTTAAGGTAAACGCAACCGGAGTGCCCGATTTTATTTATGACTTTTCTGACGGTACCACGCGCAAGACAAAAAGCGATACGACGACGCATACTTATACCTCTGCTGGTCCTGTAGTGCCGCGCGTTATACTTACAGATGACACTGGCTGTACATCTGCAAGCCTTGGTTTGGATACCATAAAGGTGGATGGTATTTATCCTGGATTTACATTTACACCTTTCCCGGCATGTGATAGTGGCACATTTGAATTTATTGATACATCAAACGGGGCCTATAGTCCTATATCATCACGTCAATGGATATTTCATGACGGACCGGGAGGAAATGCTATAACGGCATGGCATTCGTATGACCATCCGGCAAGCTATAGTGTCACGCTTATCGACCAAACTACATCTGGCTGTATAGATACATTTGTTTCAAAAATCGTCGTTCATCCTTTACCCACCATTAGTGCCGGTCCCGATACAACTATCTGCGTTGGTGACTATGCTGTATTAACGCCCGCAGGAGGAACAATCTATGTATGGGCGCCCGTGAGCACTTTAAGCTGTGACACATGTACTAATCCGCATGCCAAACCTGGCATAACTACACAGTACACTGTTATAGGCATTGACACTAACGGTTGCAGCAATACTGACACGGTAACTGTATTCACCAAAACAAAAACTGCCAGCACCGCCACAGGTGGCGGCGAAATATGCCAGAGCGAATCCCTTCGCCTCCGCGACTCTGCAGGCGTGAATAGCATATACACCTGGATTCCGCCTTATGGTTTGAACGATCCGCATAGCGATACACCATTAGCTAATCCCGATACAACAGTGCACTATATTGTAATTGCCCAGCAAGGCAGTTGTATCCCGGATACAGAATACGTCAATGTCATTGTCCATCCTACGCCTATTGTAAAAGCAACACCTAGCCAAACCATGATCGCAGGTAATACTGTGCAACTGGATGCAACTGGCAAATATATCAACAGGTATCTATGGACCCCTATCGAAAGCCTGAGCTGCGATAGTTGCGAAAACCCAATAGCAACGCCGAAAAAAACAACACAATATGTTGTACATGTCTGGTCAGACTTTGGTTGCGCAGACTCAGCCGAAACAGAGGTGCGGGTGATATGCGATCACTCGCAGGTATTCATGCCAAACACATTTACACCTAATGGTGATGGACAAAATGATCGCTTCTATCCTCGTGGTAAAGGCCTGCAAATCATACGCTCCTTCAGGATATACAATCGTTGGGGACAGCTGATGTACGAAAAGCAGAACATGAATACCAACGAAAAGGACAATGGCTGGGATGGCACCTTCAATGGTGTACCGCTAACGCCTGATGTATATGTTTACATGGTTGACGCTATATGCGATACCGGCGAACCTATTTCATGGAAAGGTGATATTTCATTAATCAGATAATGAACAAAAAAAAATGAAAAAAACTCTATATATAATTGCCGGTATGCTCTTGGGCATGTCCTCTGTGCAGGCGCAGGATATTCATTTTTCCCAGTTCTATCAAACCACTATTCTCAATAACCCCGGTCTGGTAGGTGTGTTTAATGACGACTATAAAGTAGGCGCCATTTACAGAACACAGTGGAATACCATAGCCACTCCATTTCAAACTGAATTGATAGACCTCGAAACCAAAGTGCTGGTAAATAACGTAAATGACTATGTTAGCTTCGGCCTCCTGGGCTATTCTGACAAAGCGGGTGCTATTAATTTCCAGACCACAGGCTTCTACCCTGCCATCAACTACAATAAGTCTATGGAAGATAAGTATAGCTCTTATCTTTCGGTAGGCCTTACCGGCGGCTATGTGTCCCGTACCATAGACCCATCCAAGATGACCTTTGATAACCAATATATAAATGGCAGCTACGCATCTTCCAATCCTACCGGCGAAACGGTAACAGCTGCTAAGGTATCTTATTGGGATCTTGGCGTTGGCGTCACCTGGAACAGTAGCTTTGATGAGGACAATAAGGTAAACTATTTCCTCGGCGGTGCCGTTTATCACGTCTCATTTCCTAAGACTTCATTTTTAGGCGATAATTCAATTAACCTGAAAATGAGGTATGATGCCAACCTTGGCTTGAATTATGACGTAGACGGTACTTATAATATCATGTTCTACGCCAATGTCATGTTTCAAAATCCATATCATGAATACATAGGCGGCGCTATGCTCAAATACATTGTTCCATCCAACAGCAACACACCTCCGTTCTCATTCGCTGCAGGTGTATTCTATCGCTACCAGGACGCATGGATACCAACAGTTAAGCTGAATTACAAAAAAAGCTCGCTCACCTTCAGCTACGATATCAATACTTCATCGCTTAAGACCCTCACTAACGCCTTTGGTGGCTTCGAAATATCACTGTTCACCTCAGGTGTTTGGGGTGGCTATGATGATAAGCACCTTTGCCCAAGGTTCTAATGTTAACTTTATTTTACTATTCAAAGGGTTAAGTTATACTTAACCCTTTTTATTTTGCATTAATCTATGTGTATCAATACTTCTGTTTTTATAGGCATAATATTAATATAAGCATAGAGAAAAGCTATTTTCAAAATTACATGTACATACATACATTTGCATTATGAAATTGGAAGACGCCATAAAAAGCTCGAAATTTTCAGACATGAGGCATAAGGCTACCCTTAATCTCATGTACACTACCTACTGGCTTAAAACGCATTTAAGCAGTGCATTAAAGGAGCACGATTTAACTCCTGAGCAATATAACGTAATGCGCATACTTAAGGGCAAACACCCCGAACAGATGTGCGTCAGAGACATCGGATCACGTATGATAGAGAAAAGCTCCAATGTGCCTCGCATTATCGACCGACTGGTAGCCAAAAAGCTGGTAAAGCGTAGCACTTCAAAAGAAGACAAGCGCGAAACGCTGGTAACACTGACCGACAAAGGCATAGAAAAGCTTTTAGAAGCCAATAAAACTAATGAACGTATGTCTGCCGAAATATTAGGCATTACCAATGAAGAGGCAGGCACGCTAAATGAATTACTGGAAAAACTTAGAAAAATAGATTAACAATTCACCTAACTAAAACGAAACAGAAATGGCAACAACAAAATGGCAAATGGACCCTGCACACTCAGAAGTGCAGTTTAAGGTTAGACACATGGTAGTATCTAACGTAACAGGCAGCTTCGGCAAGTTTAATGCTGAAGTAGAAACAGAAGGCGAAGATATTACAACAGCCAAAGTTCATTTTACTGCTGATATCGATTCAATTTCTACTAATAACGAGCAGCGCGATACACACTTAAAGTCTGCTGATTTTTTTGATGGCGCTACTCATCCGCAGCTTAAATTCGAAAGCACAAAAATTGAAAAAGTAAGCGAACACGACTATAAAATGCATGGTAATATTACTATGCGCGGCACTTCCAAGCCAATTACGCTCAATGTTGAATTTGGCGGCATTATAAATGACCCCTGGGGTAACGTGCGTGCCGGCTTCACTGTAGAAGGCAAGCTGAACCGTAAAGACTTTGGTCTTAACTGGAGCGCGGTTACAGAAGCAGGCCACCTGGTGGTAAGCGACGAAGTGCGTCTGCATGCTAACGCTGAATTTGTCAAACAGGCATAAGGATAAATAGAAAACACAAAACCACGGCCGGTCATTTACCATGACCGGCTTTTTATTTGTACTTTCATTAGCACATTGTTTAACTAAAACACACGCTATGCTATTCAGCGGAAAAACATATTTTATTACAGGCGCCAGTCGCGGCATTGGCAAGGCCATAGCGCTTCGTCTTGCCGAAGAGAACGCAAATATCGTAATAGTCGCTAAGTCTGTAACAGAAGACCCTCGCCTGGGCGGCACTATCTATAGTGCAGCAGATGAAGTAGAAGCCGCCGGGGGTAATGCCCTAGCGGTA
>JBQCEX010000353.1:0-2322 GCA_051959855.1 Flavipsychrobacter sp.
TGGCCGGGAATCAACCAGCCAATAACCTTTATAGGTTTTTCACTATTGCTTTAGCAAACTCACTTGTCTTCAGCAACGTTGCGTCATGCATCAGGTTGTAGTAATCTACAGTTACCCTTTTGCGCATTATGGTCACGCTTAGTGCTTCTGTTATGCTGTGAGCAGCCTCATGCCAGCCCAAATATTCCAGCATCATTACGCCGCTCAGCAATAGACTTGATGGGTTCATAGTATCTGTATTGGCAAAGCGTGGGGCAGTGCCGTGAGTAGCTTCAAATACTGCATGGCCTGTGAGGTAATTGATATTTGCACCAGGGCTTATACCTATACCGCCGACAGCTGCCGCTGCCGCATCACTTATATAATCGCCATTCAGATTAAGGGTAGCTACTACGCTATAATCCTTAGGCGCCAGCAATATTTGTTGTAAAAAGTTATCCGCAATTACGTCTTTTATTATCAGCTTGCCACTAGCTGCGGCTTGTTTCATTTCGGCATTGGCAGCATCCTCACCTTGTTCTTTCTTCGTTTTTTCCCATTGCTCCCAAGTGTAAACTTTGTCGCCGAATTCATTTTTCGCCAGTTCGTAACCCCAGATCTTGAAAGCACCTTCGGTAAACTTCATGATGTTTCCCTTGTGTACCAATGTTACACTTGGCTTGCGGTGCTCCAATGCATATTGTATAGCTGCACGTACTAATCTTTCGGAGCCATCTTTAGATACTGGTTTTATACCCAGAGAAGAAGTTTCAGGAAAACGTATTTTTTTGCCTGCGCCTAATTCCTCGGTAAGAAATTCAAGCAATTTTTTTGCTTCGGCAGTATCGTAATAGTATTCAATACCTGCATAAATATCTTCGGTATTCTCGCGGAAGATAACCATATCTACATTCTCCGGATGTACTACAGGGCTTGGAACGCCTTTGAACCAACGAACAGGGCGTAAACAAACATACAGGTCCAGCTCCTGGCGAAGTGCCACATTCAGGCTGCGGATACCACCGCCTACAGGTGTGGTCAATGGCCCTTTTATACTTACAAGATACTCACGAGCTATGTTCAGCGTTTCAGCAGGCAGCCATTCGCCTGTTTGCTTAAAGGCTTTTTCGCCTGCCAGCATTTCTTTCCACTCAATTTTACGTCTTCCTCCATAGGCTTTTTCCACTGCAGCGTCCAATACCAGGCGGCTGGCAGACCATACATCCGGGCCTATGCCGTCACCTTCAATAAATGGTATAATAGGCATATCGGGCACGTTCAATTGTCCGTTTGCGCCCATGGTTATCTTCTGAGGATTCATCATGTTTTCTTTTGCTAATCGCGGCGCAAAAGTACGAAAACTTAACGAAGCCTATGATAATATATGTCTTGATTATAATAACGTTCATCAGTTAGCGATGGTACCATTGTTATATAATTTTATTCAAAAATATCATCAATGGAAAAATTTCTCTCGGGCAAAGTAGCCCTTGTAACCGGTGCAGGTTCAGGTATTGGTGAGGCAACCGCATTATTGTTTGCGGCATGTGGCGCAAAAGTGGTAGTATCAGACGTGAATGAACAGGGTGGTAATAAGACAGTTGAACAAATAAAGCAGAAAGGAGGAGAAGCAATATTTGTAAAAACTGATGTTGGCAAACCTGAAGAGTGTGAACAACTTGTGAAAAAGACGGTGGATACCTATGGTAGTCTGGATATGGCATGCAATAACGCAGGCATTGGCGGCGAGGCTAACCATATTGGGGATATGAGTGTAGAAGGATGGGAAAAGGTAATACACATCAATCTCAGCTCGGTATTCTACTGTATGAAGTATGAGCTGAAGCAGATGGAGAAGCAGGGATCAGGGACCATTGTGAACATGGCGTCCATATTAGGCGCCGTAGGTTTCGAAAGCTCAGCCGGTTATGTAGCAGCTAAACATGGGGTAGTAGGACTTACCCAAAATGCCGCTATAGAGTATTCTGCGAAGGGTATACGTATTAATACAGTAGCGCCAGGCTTTATTGACACACCTCTTTTAAGTAAAGCAGGCATGGATGATGCAGCAAAGAAAGGGCTTATATCTCTGCACCCAATAGGCAGACTTGGCAAGCCAGAGGAAGTTGCTGAACTTGTAGTCTGGCTTAGCTCAGATAAGGCATCCTTTGTAACGGGAGGATATTATGCTGTGGATGGAGCGTATTTGGCGAAATGATAAAAAAAGACGGCCTCATTATGATGAGGCCGTCTTTTTATTAAAATCACTAAATAGTTTATTCTTTAAGGAATCGATCTGTGGTTATATTATTTCCATCTATAACCTGTAAAAAATAAATTCCC
>JBQCEX010000354.1:0-4257 GCA_051959855.1 Flavipsychrobacter sp.
TACCTCGGTGCACTTCAATTCACTTCCATATATCAGTTATTTTATAGGAGAGCAAAAGAAGTCGGATAGTAGCAAATGCAATAGCGCAACATCTTTGCAATTGGATTGTAACAAAAAATATGATTTTGCCATCTCATTTACTTATCCATCCAGTTACGACAGCTGTTATGTAAAAGATAGCGCCGTGTTGATTAACAGTAGTAATACAGTTGTCGCCAGCCAGTCGTCAGTAACGCCATCCAAGCCACTTTCATTTGGCTTTACAGCTACAGGCCATTACTGTATTATCCATTATTTAAAAGTAAATGGTAAGGTATGTGATAGCTGCAAAATGTGCATGGATGTAAATTGTTCTAAATGTCAGTGCAACCCTGAAATACACTTCAGCTCAAGCCCATATATAACTTATGCAATAGATGGTGCCAAACGAACAGATAGTACTGTTTGTGGCAGCGCGAATGGATTGAAATTAGAGTGTAAGCGCAACTACCAGTTCGCAATTGCATTTACAGCGCCGTCTGCTTATGATACCTGCAAGATAACTGATAGTGCAGTAATTACTGATGGGCTTGGAACCATGGTAGCTTCATTGAATGGAGTTACTCCTTCTAACCCTTTAAACTATACTTTCACTCAGTCAGGCACCTATTGTGTTACATTCTATCTTCAGGTAAATGGTAAGATCTGTGATTCCTGCAAATTCTGTACAACTGTTAGTTGTCCGATACCGCCTTCATGTAATAATTGCCTTAAAATATTGAACTCATCTTATTTTGAATTAAATGACACGGTAAAAAACAGCAATGGTTACCAGTTACAGAATGGCTCCCTGAACTTCTCCATTCTCACTAATGTTCAGGAGGTAAAAATATCAATAGCGGATATTGAATATTCATGGTCAGATAGCAAATGCCAGGATTGCCATATGCACACTATCGGCCGTGGCTGCCTGTATGCGGTTGGTAGTACACAGACTATCGGTGGATTGATACTGGATACTAACTCTGCGCAGTTCCTGCCGCTGGGTTCCAAACCGGATGAATGCCCCGAAGAGATAATATGGACCATGGGAAGCTATGCCAATGCCGGAACTTACAATGTACCTATACAGTTCAGCCTGCCGCAAGGGCTAATACCTACTTGCTGTAGCCTGAAGGTAACTAAGCTGTGTATACGCCTGAGTGTTAAAGATGTCAATTGCCTGGTATGCGATACAGTTATCTGCTTTATGGTGAGGCCTGCATGTTGCAAAGGCAGTAAATGGCAGAGTGAAACTTTGTCATGGCAGGGCGTTCTGTCCGGTGATCCGGGCGTTGTAAGCACATCGGCAGATAAAGTTACCAATACGCTCTCCGTGGTTTGCGGACAAGCTTACACAATAGCAGATGGTGTCAGCTATACTTTCAATGCATCTTATTTGTGCAATCCGGCTGACAATTGCAAACCCAAAATGAAGGTAGGTATAAAACAACCCGGTGGCACAACTACCTTGAATAATATGCCGTACACTAAAAGTTTCACAACGCCCGGCACATACATGATCACCTATTACGCATATTGCGGCAATACTATCTGCGATAGTTGCGTCTTCAGCCTCTTTCTTCCTAAAGACTGCTGCAAAGGCTCTAAATGGCTTAATAAGAATGTGACCTTTAAAAAAGCTAACGGTACAACGCAAACTAAAACGCTGAATGATGGGGATGTAGTCTCCAGCTCAGGTACCACAACGGTAACTATTTCCTATCAATGCGGCTATGATTGCTCTCCAACTTATAGCTGGAATCGTTGGCGTAATAATATATTGCTGGACAGTGGCACGATAACATCAGTTGCTGGCAGTACCTCCGCAAGTTTCGCTCCGCCATCATCAGGCTGCGATAGTATTGTGATAACAGCATATTGCAATGGTAAACCTTGTGCAACGCTTAGCTTTAAGCATTGTTGCCTTAATTGTGTTAAGGTAGGTAGCATCTATACTCCGCTGCATAAACATAATAGTGATGGTACAAAAACATATTATTCATGCATTTTCCCCAGGAAGCCAGGTCAGACAGGCTTCCTGGGGGAATAAATTTTCTACTGTACAACTTGATAGTCCTTTGATGGCATGTTAGTTCAATGCCTTTTTGAGATTGCCCATATATTGCGACCATGCACTCGAACATACTCCATAGCATTCAATATTAGGTAATAGCCCTTCGTGTTTAAATGTTACTTTAGTTTTGTCCCCTTCATCTGCAATTGTAATAACGATCGATGTTCCGGTCCATTCATTCTTATCCTGCAAAAACGAAAGATTGCTTTTAGTAATAAGCCAGACAATTTTTTTATTCGGAATTAACTCGACAACCTTTTGTTCGGTATAATGCGCTCCGTCACCTGCCTTGTATGAAAACTCATTGCCTGCATGTGCGAAACTTCCTTCTATGTCTTCATTATATATTCCTTTCCACCAGTTGTTTGGGTCAGATAGTATTTTGTATACATCCTCAGCACTGCGTTTTGTTTCAAAGCTGAATGTATAGCTGCTGTCCGCCTTTCCGGTACCTGAAATTTTCCACTTTTCGATGTTTTCAGCATTAATCTCATTAGTGCCGTCTTTCGGGTTAGGTTGCCCTTTGCCAGTATTGATAAAGTCTTTAAGGCTTTTTTGAATGAAGCCTGTCCATGCGTCATGGCACACATTATAGCATTCATATTGAGATGTTAGTCCCTCGTGGGTAAAATGAACCTCTGTTTGTTTGCCCTTTGCTGTCAGATCGAAGATCAATTTGGTATTGATCCATTCTGTCTTGTCTTTGGTAAAGCTGAATTCATTGTCAATCACCTGGTAAACCAGCTTCTTGCCCGGTACTTCCTCAATTAGCTTAATCTTAGAAAGATGAACATCTTTGTAGTGATAGAAAAATGTTGCTCCCAATTTATCCGTCTCACCTTCTATGTCTTCACTCCACCAACCCCTGAAATTTTTAATTGCAGCAAATGCTTCCGTAGGGCTTTTGTCCACTAATATGGTGCTTGTAAAATCTTTGTTTTCCATTGTTTGCTTTTTTGAGTTGTTCTTTTGAGTTGTTTTCATGTTGCGTGTTTGAGCCGGGGAAGAGTTTATCATAGCAATTCCCATAGCAAGTAGTATTGTTTTTTTCATCGCCTGATTCATACCTTGTTAGTTTTCAATGTAAACTCGAAAATGAATTTTCGGCTTTTACTTTGCCGGCTATTGTTTCAAGATGGTTGTAAGCGGCTCTGTATAAAAAGACAGCCATACTGATTCGTTTAACTCCGCATTCCTCCAGTACAGCAAGGGACGAAAATTTAGGTCCGGCCACAACGTTTACTGGAAGTGAAATTGTTGAAGCGATGGTCTTGATGATCGCTGCATCTTGAAGGCCGGTTACAAATAGTCCATTTGCACCTGCTTCCTCATATAGTCGGGCTCTTTTAAGAGTTAGTTCAAGAGGAGAATTCATCTTCTGTAAAAAACCATCTGTCCTGGCATTTATGAATAATTGCTGATTAGTTTTTGTTAAGTAACCTTTGATACTGGATAGTTTTTTCAGATAAATATCCTCTCCTTGTGCGTCTTCAATATTTATTCCCGCAACACCGATATCAAGAAGTTGCTGAATGTTGTTATTTAATTGCTCAAGGTCGTCAGTATATCCTCGTTCAATATCTACCGACAATGGAATATTAATTGCTGACTTGATGCGCCTTACTATATATAACAACTCCTGGAATGGAATTTTCTCTCCATCCGGGTATCCTAATGAGTCGGCAATTGCTCCGCTTGAGGTGCCAATAGCTTCAAATTCATTGCTTTCCGCTATCTGTGCACTTTTTGCATTCCAGGCATTGGCTAGTATCAGCGGCTTGTCGCGGTGATGAAGCTGGTGGAATATTTCGTAATGATTCATCATTAATGGTTTGTTCCACAAAACTATTAGCTTAATTGCATTGCAAAGGTGTATTGTTTAGACAATATAGAGGGTCGTTTGAGACATTCACTTGTAAAAGGATCTCAATGCAAAATTTCGGATTTTAGCTAATTACTGCACATTAACTTGACATCCGGCATACACCTCAGTCAGCTGGCTCTGTAGTGCCTCTCCATCTATCAGAGCATGATGCTCAATGATTTTGCCATCCTTCAGCCTAAAGAATCGAAAGCCTTTAACGGTAGCAGTTTTTCCGCTGGCCGCAATTCCCCTCCAGGTTCCTATATGTGTTGCAGAAAATAGCACCCTTATAGCTACT
>JBQCEX010000355.1:0-5063 GCA_051959855.1 Flavipsychrobacter sp.
TAATGCATTGATGAACCCTCATTTTATGTTCAATAGCCTTAACAGTATTCAATATTTTATAAATAATGACAACAAACTGTCTGCCAACAAGTATTTAAATGTCTTCTCAAAAATGTTGCGGCAAAATATGCTTAATATCTCGAAAGAGATGATAACGCTGCAAAATGAAATAGATCTCGTAATTAACTATTTAAATCTTGAAAAGCTGCGTTTTAAGGACGGTTTGCAATTTTCTTTAAATATAGATGAAACCCTGGAGCTGGAGATGATAAAAGTGCCACCATTACTTCTACAACCTATTGTTGAAAATGCAATAAAACACGGATTATTACCTAAACAATCTACCGACAATTATATTGAGATTCGCATACAAGAGATTAATGACGATTTGCACATTGAAATACGTGACAATGGGGTCGGTCTTGGTAAATCATCTCAAACCAACCATACTTCATTTGCGCTTGAAAATATGAATAAACGCATTAATCAGCTCCGTGCTATATATGGCATTGAAATAAGCATTGCAATAGAAGAGCTGAGCGATAATGAAGGAACCGTACTTGGAACCAGATCATCTATTACCATACAAACTGCGATAAGTAATCATCGTCGCGACCGTTAGTAAACAAATACAACCGTTAGTAAGGCAGTGAGCCTGCAGGTGTCTGTAAATACAGATATTCGATACAGCTTTTGAATTTAAATCAGCTATGTACTGACAGTTATTCATTTTTAACCAACCAATTTAATAACCATTAAAATCTACCGCGATGAAAAAGACAATTCTATCATTAACTGCTTTCGCTGCATTGTTTAGTGTTAATGCTTCTGCACAATTAGTCAGTTCTCTAAACATTAGTACCGGCTATGACAATGTAAGCCACACAACAATTCCTTATGTGAACAACGACGATGATTGGCTAATAACAAATCTTACTCCTCCGTTCGTGCCCTACAGCTCATATGATTATCCAGGTCTTGTACAAGCTCCCTGGTATATTAGCGGTGTTACCAGCCCAATTATACTACCGGGAAGTGGCTGGATATCCTATAACCCTACGTCTATGACCGTAGGACCATATGACAATATAGGAGGCCATATCTTCTTTGAATATAGATTTACTACTTGTGCTGCGGATGTCATAACGTTGCACGCCAACGTACTATGCGATAACGGCTTAACTAATTTTTACGTTGATGGTGTAAATACCGGCTTTACAATGAATCCATACCTTTCTTCCAACTGGAATCCCGGTAGTTCAACATCATATTCCGCATCGCTACCGGCCGGCACACACACCATTGACATAGAAGTGGCCAATGTTGGCACCGGCCAGCCGAATAACCCTGCGGGATTGGATCTTAGCGGTGTTTTAACATCCCCACACGGCGTGCTGGTAGATCATGATAATTTTCCCAACTATCATTGTCTGCAGAGTAAAATGCTGCAAAGCGTTGGCAATTTAGACAACACAAACAGGACAAGCAGCATAGAACAAAATACGCCTAATCCTTTCAATGGCTCTACTCAAATAAAGTATTTCATATCTGGCTTACAACCAAATACATTTATTTCTGTTACTGACATTAACGGACGCACATTAATGACATACCCAATAACCGGAGAAGGTGAAGGCAGTATAACTATAGGTAATTTGGCACCAGGCACCTATCTCTACAGCTTGAATGTTAACGGCCGCGTTATTGATAGTAAGCGTATGATCATGAATAAGTAATTTCCCGAGATATTAAAGGAGAAAGTTCTGCAATACGCAGAACTTTCTTTTTTTTTATGAACTATAAGTATCGATATCTATAAAATAAAACAACAAAGCATACAGCGATGAGAAAACCGTGAAATTGATTATTATATTTATAGTTCAAAATTACTAGCAGAACTAAATTTTGAAAACATTAGTTATCAATATTGCCATACTTATGACTATAGCTGCTTCCATTTACCTGGTGGCAACTTATCATTCCGACTCAATATTTGACAGAATGGAGCATGTATTAAGGGGGTCACAAAAAATACTCAGAGGCTCGAGAATATCCCTGATTGCGCCAGATGATAATAACGATGCAAAAATTTCGCTGATCTATACTTTAGCCCCGGCAGTGGTATATACCAACAAAGAGCTGGACACAAACTTCTGCCTTCTGCCATTAAATTTCTCAGACTCCGGGAAAAATGCCATTTTAAAAAATCGCCAGATACTGTGGCAGAATAAGGACGATGAATACCTATACATCATATCAAAACATGCCAGGCAATGAATAAAACATCAGCTCAAATTGTTTGGGTATATATCTACCTTGGATTAATCAGTATTACCTTTTTCTTTTCAATATTAATTAATTGTCCTTTTATACTGACGGTAACAGTAATAGCAGCATTGGGTATATTCTCCTACCGGTATATAGCTAAGCATTCAATTCCCTTTAACCAGCCCAACAAAAGAGAATTGACCCTAACCTATATAATATTTTTCATTGCGCTACTTATTATTGCCAATAAAACTTTTTATATAGAGAAGAAGTATGGAGATTGGGATGCATGGCTCATCTGGAACTATCACGGGAGATTTCTGGCCGGTAAAAGCTGGCAGCAGATGTTTCAACTGCCCTCTAATTACCATTCCGATTATCCTTTATACATCCCGGGGTTTCTTGGTTTTTTCTGGCGGCTAATGGGAAATACGAATATCCTTGTAAGCTATGCTTTCAGCATCTTTACGACGCTGGCAATACCAATCATTATCTTCCTGGAACTTCATCAAAGAAATTTATTGATAGCATCTATTGTTCTATTGATATTTGCCACTGATGAATTTTACTTGCAGCACGCCATAGCCCAATATGCAGACCTGCCATTAGGCGCATTACTATTATGCATGCTCGTTTGCCAGTATCATGCCAAGGACAGGCCGGATAATAATGTTTTAGCGGCTGCGTTAGCAGGATGCTGTATATGGTTGAAAAATGAAGGGTTGATGATAGCTCTGATATTCATTGTTTTCAATCTTCGTTCGTTGTTCTTCAATAAACAGGCGAGAAAGTGCATTTTTATATTCGGGTTATTTGTTATCGCCCTGGTATTATTTAAGGCTAAATCACCAGCAAATGATATGGTAAACGGCGCACACCAAAAAATCATCGAAAATGCTTTTGATTGGAGCAGGTACCAGTTAATCTTCAATTCGTTTGTATTTAATTTTGACCATAATTTTTTTGCACTGAAGATAGCTATTCCGCTTTTAGCTGCTTACTGCATCTACATTAAAAAAATTCCCAAGGACTTTATTATGATGCTTACTATTATGCTGGCATACTTCCTGGTGTACTTATTACTAAGTGATCATCTGGAATGGCAGCTGGGCACGTCTCTTGACAGGATCATTTTACAATTAACTCCGGCTTTCTGGTATGTCATTGCCAGGCAACTGAGCAACATTAAAATATCAATAGCTCCTGAAAATGCATCAATCGGACAGTAGACGACTGAATGTTAATTTGCCCGGAATACTTTCCGCTTGCGTAGTAAGGTATCAACTAATAGTAATAGGGTAATTACATTAACCGATATAAGTATATTAATTGTATTGCTACTGAAAAGCCCAGCAAATATATCGGGTGTAAATGCGAGTCCGCTGCCGTGCGGCCTGGTGACAATTGCATAGCCTAATACTAAAGCAATAGACAGGACGAAACAAGCTGCAATGAGGCGGATAACAAACGAGTTGAGATAACGACGTGCGGGAGCGGCAATAGAAATTTGAGCAATAGCATCCATAACATTTTTGGTAAAGCGCATGGAGGGTTGTTCCAGTTCTTTTTCAGCTTTACTACTTGCATGCAATGCACTTAGCTGCTGAAAAACATGCTGCCACTGCGGATCTGTTGACAGCATGTATTCAATATGTGCTTTTTTGCCGGCATCGCAGATGCCATCAATATATTCCCACAATTGCAATTCAATATTTCCGGGTTCCATAATTTCTATTTAAACAAGTTCGTTTCTAAATTTCGTTTCGATAATCTCTCGTAACTTTTGCCTGGCGCGAAAAAGTTTGACTTTTACGTTGGCAGTAGTAATTCCCAGCACCTTACCTATTTCATCAACTGATTGTTCCAACTGATAAAAAAGTGTAATAATCTTTGCATCTTCCGGTGGCAGGTAGCGCATAGCTGTAGCAATAAAGCTTTCCCGTGCCTTCTGCTTTAACCGATCGTCAGCATTATCTGTACTTTGAAATTGATCCAAATGAGCTGAGATCTGCTCGTGGGCCAACAAAACTGTTTCATCTTTCTTTTTGCGTAAATGCGAGAGGCAAGTAGTATTTACAATAGTATATAGCCAAGTACTGAATTTGCTGTTGCCCTTAAAGTCGGCAAGACACCGGAAAGCCTTCATAAAAACATCCTGTGCCAGCTCCTCTGCAAGCGGACGGTCGGGGACATAGCGCAGCACTAAAGTAAATACATAGGCCTGATACTTATCTACTAGCTGTGCATAACTATTGTGCTGCCCTTGCAGTATGGCTTGTATCAATAGCATATCATCAGACTGTTGCTGCATTTAACTATATGACGTCATTATATGCAAATCGGTTACATGAAATGCATAAGAAAAATAATACTATTATCTGTAACCTACTATAATATTGAAGCGTCTTAGATTGAAAGCAATTAATTAATCACTAATTAAAAATCGATAGCTATGCATGATCTCGTTCCAATAGTGTTATTTATAAGTATGTTCGCCACCATATTTGGTATTGTATATATACGCAGCCGTGAGAATATGGCTATGCTGGAAAAAGGGTTGAACCCCAGAGAAAACAGAACTAAAATAGCCACGCAACCATTTATGAGCCTGAAATTCGGATTGCTACTGGTAGGGGCCGGCCTGGGACTTTTTGCCGCTTATCTGTTCGATGTAAATATATCAGCAGCACACAATACGGTAGATAGCTCACCCCTCTACCCTTCCCTGATAGGTATAGGTGGCGGACTTGGATTGATCATCTCTTACCTAATAGAGCGCAGGTATATGGAAAAGT
>JBQCEX010000356.1:0-12471 GCA_051959855.1 Flavipsychrobacter sp.
GAATTACTGATTATTTTTGCCAGCCCTTTAAAAAAATGCCATTATAAACGGCTGGGGGAACTTTTACACATGCGCCCGATACAAGACGCTTTTCCACTACTGCAAACACCGAAAAAAATATTCGTTACCACCCACCACAAACCGGATGGCGATGCGATAGGCAGCATGCTGGGATTGTATCACTACCTGGTAAAAAAGGGACACGAGGTGACGGCGGTGAGTCCTGGAGAGCTACCAGACTTCCTGATGTGGATGCCGGGAGTGGATATACTTTATAATTATGAAGCTGAACCAAAGGAAGCCCTGAAAGCATTAGAGGAGTGTGATCTGATCTTCTGCGTAGATTTTAATGATTATAGCCGCACGAAGCACCTGACACAGCAATTAGCCGCTGCTACCCAACCTAAGATATTAATAGATCACCATCTATTTCCTGCGCCTGTCTGGGACTATGGCATGAGCATACCTGAGAAAAGCAGCACTTGCGAAATGGTATATGACTTCATAAACCTGAACTGCGATAACGCTTTAATAGACCTTAATACAGCGGCCTGCCTATATACAGGTGTAATGACTGACACCGGTTCATTTAGGTTTCCTATTACTACTGCCAGTGTGCATGAAATGATAGCTGACTTGAAACGTAAGGGCCTGGATCATACAAGAATACACGAGGAAATATATGACTCATGGTCGACAAGCAGAATGCGCTTCCTGGGTTATGTGTTGATGGAAAAGATGGAAATATTCCCGAAATACAGTGCTGGCCTGATAGCTTTATCGAAGAAAGACATGAAGCTATTTGACGTACGCAGCGGCGATACTGAAGGGCTTGTAAATTACCCGCTTAGCATAGCAGGGATACGCTTTGCCACGCTGATAACAGAACGTGGAGACGAGGTAAAAATGTCTTTCAGAAGCAAAGGAGACTTTGACGTAAGCAGCTTTGCACGACAATATTTTAACGGAGGCGGTCATTTCAACGCTTCCGGAGGCCGGGCAAATTCAAGTTTTGTTGACACTATAGCATATTTTAAGAAAATTTTGTCCGATATTCACCCCCGATTAACTAACACAATATGATAAAAAGAGTATTACCAATCGCCTTACTAGGCATAACTGTATTAAGCGCATGCCACAATGGCGGCAATGGAGGATTTAAAAACGTAAATGGAGTTGAATATAAAATTGTAAAAGATGCACCAGGTGAAAACCACCCTAAAGTTGGTGATTTTGCCAGTGTAAATATAAAGATGTATGTAGGCGACAGCATGCTGGCTGATTCAAGAGTGCTGAACCAGGGCAAACCGGTAGAAATGCAAATACAGGACTCTAAAATGAGAGGCGACTGGATGGCCGCATTGACTACTCTTACAGCAGGCGATAGCGCTGTATTCCGCGTAAAAGTGGATTCACTGAAAAAATTCCTGGGAGGTCAACCTTTACCTCCGTTTATGAAATCCGGTTCATACCTTACTTACCAGGTATCACTTGTTTCTGTGAAAACAGCGGAAGATTATAAAAAGGAACAGGACGCAAAAGCTGTTTCGCAAAAAGAAACAGATGACAAAACGCTACAGGAGTATTTTGCAAAAAACAATATAAAAGCTAACAAAACAGCTTCTGGTCTATACTATACTATTCAATCTGAAGGTAGCGGCAGCCAGATAAAAGCAGGTGATACCGCATATGTAAACTATACCGGCAAAACAATGGATGGTAAAGTATTTGATTCAAATACAGATCCTGCTATAGCTCATGGCCGCCCAATGAAACCACTGGAAATACCTGTAGGTGCACATGCTATGATACCGGGTATGGATGAAGGTATAGCTCTGCTAAAGAAAGGCTCCAAAGCTACTTTATATCTGCCATCAGGTTTAGCTTACGGCCCTGCAAGCCCTGGCCCTGGTATTGGACCTAACTCTATACTCATATTTGATGTAGAGGTAAAAGATGTAAAAAGCCCTAAATAGCAGCTATTAAAACCATAAAAAGTAAAAATGAAAAAACTGTTCATAGCTTCATTGTCAGTATTGGTGTTAGGCAATGCAGCACACGCACAAAAGAAACAATATACAGGCTTCAGCAAAACACCGCGCGGCCTGGAATATAAAATATTCCCGGGGCCTAATGCCAATGGCAGAAAAGGCGGGATAACCGATATGCTTACCATGCATGTGCATATGTATGTGAATGACAGCCTTATTTTCGATTCACGCAAGGTGAATAAAAATGAACCTGTGCCATTGCAGATACAACAGCCAATGTTTGGTGGTGACATCGCTGAAGGATTGCCTATGCTTTCTGTAGGTGACAGTGCTATTTTCCTGGTGCCTGTTGATTCTATTTTGAAGATGGGCCAACAATTGCCACCGTTCATGAAACCGGGCGATAAGCTTGAGTACCAGGTAGTGCTTACTTCTATCAAATCTCAGGAGGAACTGAAAAAAGAAGCTGAAGAACACGCAACAAAACAAGTGGCTGTTGATGACTCTGCCATCAAAGCTTACCTGAAAGAAAACAACATTACTGCAAAGAAAACAGCAAACGGACTATACTATACTATAGATAAGCCAGGCTCTGGTCCTGAAGCTAAAAATGGGCAAATAGTAACAGTAAACTATACTGGTAAGTTGTTAAATGGCAGAGTATTTGACTCTAATGTTGACTCTAATTTCCGTCATGTTCAGCCATTCCAGTTTGGCTTAGGCAAAGGACAAGTGATAAAAGGATGGGATGAAGGTGTAGCGCTGATGAAAAAAGGCGAAAAGGCTACCTTTTATATACCATCAAGCTTAGCTTATGGTCAAAGAAGTCCAAGCCCAATGATACCCGCTGATGCAATACTGGTGTTCAACGTAGAAGTAACTGATATTACTGCTGACAACGCGCAACCTGCAGAACCGGTAAAAGCTACCAGCAGCCAACCTGCGAAGAATGTTAAGAGCAAAAAGAAATAGTATCAATAAGATACAATATCTATTAATTACAATGTGGTATTTGCTGATGGCAAATACCACATTTGCTTATACCCATGCCGATACCCTGCGGGGCAGTAACGGCAGCGGCAGAAGCTGGTGGGATGTGCAGCAATACGATCTGCATGTAAAGTTTGATACTGCTGCACGAAGCATAAGCGGTAAAAATGAGATCAGCTTTACCATAACAGGTACAGCAAATGATAGCATGCAAATAGACCTGCAGGAACCAATGGTACTGGACAGAGTGATACTTAATGATGAAAATGTAACGATAGCGCATGAAGGGAATGTATGGTGGATACAATATCCATTTAAAAAATGGGTGGTGGGAAGCAAACACGCCATTACCCTATATTTTCACGGTAAACCGAGAGAAGCAAAAATGCCCCCATGGGATGGAGGTTTTGTATGGACAAAGGACAGCCTGGGACATGCATGGATAGCAGTAGCCTGCCAGGGATTAGGCGCAAGCGTTTGGTGGCCCTGCAAAGATGTACAATGGGATGAGCCGGATAGTGGTATGCAGCTGCATTATTGTGTGCCTGATGGAATGACCTGCATAGGAAACGGACGACTAATTGGAAAGAAGCAGGAAGCTAATAACTATACCTGCTGGGATTGGGAAGTAAAGAATCCAATCAATAATTATGATGCAACCTTTTATATAGGCGACTACTACCATTGGAAAGATACAATGATGGGCGAAAAAGGAATACTGGACCTGGATTTTTATGCTTTAAGCTATAACAAGGAAAGAGCTATAAAGCAGTTTGCTATAGTGAAGCCTATGATACATTGTTTTGAACATTGGATGGGGCCCTACCCTTTTTACGAAGATGGTTATAAATTGGTTGAAGCTCCTTACCTGGGCATGGAACACCAAAGTGCTGTGGCCTATGGTAATAAATATATGATGGGCTACCTGGGCCGAGACCGCAGCAATACGGGTGTAGGATTGAAGTTTGACTTTATAATAGTGCATGAAAGCGGGCATGAATGGTTTGGCAATAATATAACAGCCAAAGACATAGCAGATAACTGGATACATGAAGGTATAACGACCTATACAGAAACACTATTTGCAGAATGTCTGCTGGGTAAAGATCAGGCTTTTGAATATTTGCGCGGTGAGGCTAAGAACAACATCAGGAATGATAAACCTGTAATTGGCGACTATGGTGTGAATAGTGAAGGATCTGATGATATGTATGACAAGGGAGCAGCCCTCATACATATGATACGAATGATGATAAATAATGATGAAAAATTCAGAGGATTGCTGAGACGCATGAATGCGACATTTCATCATAGAACTGTTACATCAAAAGAAATTGAGCAATTTATTAATGATTACACCGGAATTGACTTCACTCCCCTATTCGATCTTTACCTGAGGACGACTATCATTCCCGAGCTGGAATATTACATTGAGAAAAAACAGCTTTCTTACAGATTTACGAACGTGCCGGATGGGTTTAGTCTGCCTATAGAAGTGATAAGCAACCGAAAAAAAGCCATTATAAAGCCGACAAATAACTGGCAGGATATTAGCTGGAAAGGCGGCTATAATATTTCATTTTCCAAGAACTTCCTGATAAAGGTAAAATCGTAACAATTTATCCACATAGCTCAATAACTCTTTGGGCGGGATAGGCCATTTTTATTTAGGTTTGCGATAATAGAAAATGGCTAAGAAAGAATCTGCAGAGACCCCTTTGATGAAGCAGCATAAGGAGATTAAAACCAAGTATCCTGATGCTGTATTACTATTTCGTGTAGGCGACTTTTACGAGACCTTCAGCGAGGATGCTCATATTGCGTCTCGAGTGCTGGGTATTACGCTCACGAAGCGCTCAAATGGAGCTGCATCATCGGTGGACCTGGCAGGATTTCCACACCATGCGCTGGACACGTATCTTCATAAACTGGTTAAAGCAGGCTACCGTGTGGCAATCTGTGATCAATTGGAAGACCCCAAACAAGCTAAAGGCATAGTAAAGCGTGGAGTAACTGAGCTTGTGACACCAGGGGTAGCTACTAATGATAAGCTACTTGAGACAAAGACCAATAATTTCTTAGCTGCCCTTTACCTGGGCGATTTGCAATGTGGCGTAGCATTTGTGGATATAACTACCGGTGAATTCTATGCGGCCCAGGGAACAGCTGAATATATGGACAAGCTGCTGCAAAGCTTTCAGCCATCAGAGCTGCTATTATCAAAATCGCAGGTAAGAAAATTTAAAGAGCAGTTTGATAGTAAGATCTACACCTTCCAATTAGAGGAATGGATCTTCCAGGAACAATACACATATGACTTGCTGCTTCAGCAATTCCAAACCCAGTCGCTGAAGGGCTATGGAATGGAGGATATGAAGGCGGCAACCATTGCAGCTGGTGCGGTGTTGCATTACCTGAAGGATACGGAGCATGCTAACCTGCAACATATAAACTCGCTGCAACGAATAGTAGCTGATGAATTCCTGTGGATGGACCGGTTTACCATACGCAACCTTGAGTTAGTGCACAGCAGCGATGAAAAAGGCAGTAGTCTGCTGCAGGCAATAGACCATACGCATACATCCATGGGGGCACGCCTGCTGAAGCGCTGGCTTATCTTTCCACTGTTTGATATACATAGGATTGAACAGAGGCTGAACCTGGTCAGTCATTTTATCTTGGCACACGACCTGAATCTTGATCTTACAGCCTTAGTAAAACAAATAGGCGATGTGGAACGCCTAGTGGGTAAGATACCTTTAAAGAAAGCTAACCCAAGGGAAATAGTGCAGTTGGCAAAAAGCCTGAAATGCATTGAAGAGATGCGTGTGAAATGTGCAGCATCGGAAGAAGAAGCTTTGTGCCGCATTGTACAGACATTACAGCCATTAACAAGCTTACAAGATCGAATAATGGGTATGCTGGTGGAAGATGCACCGGTACAGGCACAGAAAGGTGGCATGATAAGAGCGGGCGTATCTGAAGAGCTGGACCATTTGCGCAGCATCTCGCGGAATGGTAAGGACTACCTGTTGCAAATACAGCAAAAAGAATCGCAGCGCACAGGTATCTCTTCCCTTAAGATAGCTTATAACAACGTATTTGGCTACTACCTGGAAGTGACACATGCTCATAAAGACAAAGTGCCGGGCGACTGGATACGCAAACAAACACTGGCTAATGCAGAACGATATATAACGCCTGAGCTAAAGGAATATGAAGAGCAGATATTAGGTGCTGAAGAAAGAATACTATCGCTGGAAATGCAATTGTATCAGCAATTGCTTGCAGAAGTAGAGCCTTATATTGCAGCTATACAAAACAATGCACATATTATAGCCCAACTGGATTGTTTACTTTGTTTTGCCAATAATGCAAAGCAATATAACTATCACAGGCCTAAAATATCAGAAGATACAGTGCTTGAGATCAAGCAGGGAAGACATCCTGTTATAGAACAGCAATTGCCACCAGGCGAAGCATATGTAGCCAATGACATATCGCTGAATAAGGATGAGCAGCAGGTAATTATACTTACCGGTCCTAACATGAGTGGTAAATCGGCTTTACTGAGACAAACGGCTATTATCACCCTTATGGCACACATGGGTAGCTTTGTACCGGCGGAAAGCGCACATATTGGACTGACAGATAAAATATTTACCCGTGTAGGCGCATCAGACAACCTGAGCGGTGGCGAAAGTACCTTCATGGTGGAAATGAATGAAACGGCAAGCATCATTAACAACGTGAGTGAGCGCAGCCTGGTACTGTTGGACGAAATAGGACGTGGTACCAGCACCTATGACGGTATATCTATAGCATGGTCAATAGTTGAGTTTCTGCACAATAGCAATACAAAACCGAAGACCTTATTCGCCACCCACTATCACGAACTGAATGAACTGGAACACCAATTGCCCAGGGTGAGGAATTACCATATTACACACAAAGAGACGGGTAATAAAGTTATATTTCTGCGTAAGCTGGCACCCGGAGGCAGCAGGCACAGCTTCGGTATACAGGTAGCACGCATGGCTGGTATGCCTAATAAACTGCTGGACCGTGCGAATGAAATATTAAAGCTGCTGGAGGAAAAGCATGGCAGTGCAGGTGAAACGGTGCAAAAAGTAAAAAAGATACAGCCTTTGGCCAATTTTCAGCTAAACATATTTGAAGGTGTGACTGAAGATCTGCGCCGTGTGCAACAACTATTAGAAGAAACAGATATTAATACGCTTACTCCGGTTGAGGCCTTATTGAAACTCAACGAATTAAAAACATTGGTGAAACAATACCAGCCGCAATAACAACTATTGGCTTCAATTTTTTGTTAGGTAACATCAGAAGTTTCAATTTTTATTTAAATTGATGCAAACTCATGCTATTGGACAAAAGATATGCACGTTCCTTTTCTGCTACCTTGTTAGGCATTATCATAATGTACCTGTTCGGTTGCGTGACCCCTAAAAAAGGCCCCAGGAAAGCATTTGCACATGCTGCTAAACTTGTCCCTTTTGATGCTATTATAGTTCCGGGTGTGCCATTTAATAATGGGGCCTGGGATTCTGTTATGAAAGCACGCGTATTGTGGTCTTATATTTTATACAAGCATGGATATACAAGGAATGTTATCTATTCAGGAGCCGCTGTCTATTCGCCATATAAAGAGGCATTAATTATGGGCCTTTATGCGCAAAAATTGGGGATACCGAAAGAACATATATTCTACGATACCCAGGCACGACATAGTACCGAAAATGTCTATTATTCTTATTTGGTAGCAAAGAAAAAGGGATTCAAAAAGCTGGCACTGGCAACTGACCCTTTTCAGTCCTTTTTACTGAGGGGCTTTACACGAAAACGATTCGCGTCAAATATTTACCACTTACCTTTTGTTACGGATTCACTGGCAGAATACAACCATTTAAATCCTCAAATTGATCCAACGTCTGCCAAGGTAGAAAATTTCACTCCTATAACTGAGAAAGAATCTTTCTGGCAAAGAGTGAGGGGTACCATGGGAAAAGATATACAATGGAGCCAGTATAAAAATGGTAAATTAGCACCATTATAAAAAACGCAAATATGTTTGCGGCATGATTTTCTAACCTGTACTAAAAAATCTAATTATGAGCAACGATAATAATAAGAAGAATAACAATAAAGATTTGCCGGGTTATCCACACTATCCTAAGAAGGATGATATAACCTATGGTGGTAACAACAACGGAAGCGAGGATCTAAATGAAGAGAATCTCTCTGTTGATGATGATACCCAGGAGCTTCATCCTAAAACAGAAAGTAGCCTTGAAGATAAAGCTGCATTTACTGAAAAAGAAACAACCAAGATTACCAACAATAACAGTACCGGATCAGATGATGATGATGTGCAAATAGTGATGGGAACAGAAGCTGACGTGACAGAAGAAGACCTGGAAATGCTTGAAGACGCTGACCAGAACATGGATACCAAAGATGACCAGTACTTAATAGAAGATGGGCTGGACGAATATGATGACGACGGTGACCCACTTAGTGAAACAGATGTACCCGGTGATCTAAGCGGCGAAAGTCTGGATGTACCTGGGAGTGAATTGGATGATGACAATGAAAACCTGGGAGAAGAAGACGAAGAGAACAACTACTATAGCCTGGGTGGCGACAACCATGAAGGGCAGGAAGAAAACAATGGCGATATATAACGCTATTGTTTTCTTGCCAGCCGGCTATGCTTTGCCCCATAAAGGAAATACACAAACAGGCCCACCACCAGCCATATAAGGAAACGCTCCCAATTGCTGGTACCTGACTCACAGAGCAGGTAGGTACAGCACAAAAAGCCTAACACGGGTACTAAAGAATAGTTTCGCAGGAAGCTAAAAACTGCTGTTATAATAAAGACCAGTCCAAAGAGTATATAGGGAATTTTTTCACGAATAACATCCCAGGTCACTTCATTTTTTTCATTGTGAAAATTGAAGAAGCCGGATAAGCCACCGGGATAATATTTCACAAATAGTGTAATGGCTATAACAAGCATTGCAGGCACTATCCATTTACCATTTATATAAGGTGTTTTAAACTTGCTTACCGGAACGGCATCTTTTGTTTCGGGTCTTTTACGCAATTCGCCTAATCGTAATATACCTCCGCAAACAAGGACAAAAGCGAATAAAGTGCCTACACTTGTAAGATCAACAACTATCTGCAAATTCAGAAACAAAGCAGGAATGCCGACTATAAACCCGGTAAGAACGGTAGAGAACGAAGGTGTTTTGAACTTAGGATGAATGCGGGCAAATATAGGTGGCAACAAGCCATCGCGGCTCATGCTCATCCAGATACGTGGCTGACCCAACTGGAATACTAGTAAGACACTTGCTGTTGCAATAACTGCGCTTACTGCTATAATGCCTGCAATGGTATTTGCAAACGGGTTATGAATTGCATTAAAAACAAAAGCAAGGGGATCACCTACATTCAACTGCTTATAGCTTACCATGCCTGTTAGTACTAATGCAATAAGGACATAAATAATGGTACAAATGATGAGTGAATTGAACATTGCTTTGGGCAGATCGCGCTGCGGATTACGACATTCCTCGGCAGTGGTAGAGATGGCATCAAAGCCTATATAAGAGAAGAAAACTGCGGAAGTACCCGTTAGTACACCACCAATGCCATTAGGAAGAAATGGCTTCCAGTTATGAGGTTGAACATAGAATGCACCGGCTACTATTACCAATATAATGATCGCCATTTTCAGCATGACCATGATATTGGTAGAGCGCTTAGATTCTTTAATGCCCACATAGATAACCGCAGTAATGATAGCTGTAATAAGGAAAGCAGGAATATCACAGATCAGTTTAAAGCTGCCCAAAGCTGGCGCATTTTGCCAGGCCAGCTTTGCTGCATCTGTAGCCATTGCTTTGGCCGTCCAATAGTCCATAGTAAGATATTCAGGGATATGAATACCAAAGCCATCTAATAAGGTTGTAAAGTAATCGCTCCATGAAATAGCTACAGCTATATTACCTATAGCATATTCCATAAGCAGGTCCCAGCCGATGATCCACGCAATGACCTCACCAAAGGCAACATAAGAATAAGTGTAAGCACTGCCCGACACAGGAACCATGCTGGCAAACTCTGCATAGCAAAGCGCTGAAAACCCACAGGCAACAGATACGAAAATGAACAATAACACAATGCCTGGCCCACCATCAAAGCTTGCTTTACCTATGGTAGAGAAGATACCTGCCCCCACTATTGCAGCTATACCCATGAATGTAAGATCCCGCGTAGTAAGCACCCTTTTCAGTGTACCTGTACTATGTGCCTCCAGCTCACCTGCTGCTGCTTCCTGCTCGATCTGCGCTACTGATTTCCGGCGGAAAAAATCCTGCTTCATTTATATGCTTATAGTATAATAGTAAAATAAAAGTAAGCAGCACTGCTTACTTTTGCAGCGTAAAATAAAACATTATGAACAAGCAAGTGACAGAATTTAATGAATACAGGGCGAAAATGAATGAAGTGATACTGGGGAAAAGTAATAAAGTGATTAATCGCCTCTTTAACCTGGACACTAATACCTATGCAGAAGGTGCACTGAACACGAGGACGAAAGAAATGCTGGGCCTGGTAGCCAGCATGGTGCTACGCTGCGACGATTGCATCAAATATCACCTGGGCAAATGCCATGAAGAAGGTATAACTACTGATGAAATGTATGAAATATTTGCTGTAGCCAATATAGTGGGCGGCACAATAGTAATACCACATACACGCCGGGCAGCCGAATACTGGGAAGCGCTGCAGGAAGGCTAAATATTAACAGCCTTCTTTTGCTGATATGCGGCAACCACCTCTTCATACAAGTGCTCGTACATGGGCACTATATGTTTCTTTTCAAATTTACGGGCATGATGAATGGCCGCTTTTTTGAATTGCTGCAGGGTGTCATCTTCGCTTAATATGTGTATGGAATGCTTAGCCATATCCTGTATGTCACCTACATTGCTTAAATAGCCGGTAACGCCATGTATATTTATTTCGGAAAGACCGCCTGAATTGGTTGAGATAACCGGCACACCGCAGGCCATAGCCTCCAGAGCAGAAAGACCAAAACTTTCATACTCCGATGGTAAGAGGAACAGATCGGATATGCTTAATATCTCATCTATTTCCTCCTGCTTGCCCAAAAATCGTACCTCATTGTAAATGCCAAGATGCCTTGCCAGCTCTTCGGCAGTTTGCCTTTCAGGCCCGTCACCTATCATCAGCAGCTTGGAGGGAATGATTTCACGTACACTTTGAAATACTCTTACCACGTCCTCTACTCTTTTTACCTTGCGAAAGTTAGAAACATGGGTAAGAATGCGTTCGCCGTTTGGCGCGAGCATCTTTTTAAAATGCTCTTTATTACTCTTATAAAAACGCTGCACATCTACAAAGTTTGGAATAACATGTATGTCCTTTTCTATTTTAAAGGACTTAAAAGTTTCCTCCCTAAGATTGTTTGATACGGCAGTGATAGCATCCGATTCATTAATGGAAAAGGTAACTACAGGAGCATACATCTGGTCGCGACCTACAAGGGTAATGTCGGTGCCATGCAGTGTAGTAATAAAAGGGATATCTTTTCCAGACCTTTTTAATATCTCGCGGGCAAAATATGCAGCTGAGGCATGAGGTATAGCATAGTGCACATGCAGCAAATCGAGTGAATTGTTGGCAATGACATTCACCATCGTGCTTGCGAGTGCACTTTCGTATGGTGGAAAATCAAATAATGGATAAGTAGGTACCGATACTTCGTGATAGTATATATTAGGATGGAAATTCAACCGAACAGGCTGCTTATAAGTAATAAAATGAACTTCATGTCCTTTCTCAGAAAGTGCCATTCCTAATTCCGTAGCCAAAACACCACTACCACCAAAAGTTGGGTAACATACAATGCCAATCTTCATCTGATATACTTTAAAACTGTTGCATATTGATATCTGCAAATATCAAACTAAACAGCGACTATACATCTATATAGCAATCAGCTTTAACAATATCATGCCTGTATTTAATACAGAATTAATCTTTCTGTGCATTGGCCAATACATAGGCACGTACTGAAAGCGCATCCCCTTCATTTAAATGAGTGCGAGGTATCATACTGTTAAGCACACGGTTCCATTTGCCGGCGTTAAACTCTGCCGGATCATGCAACTTGTGGCACTGGGCGCATGATGTCTGATACAAAGCCATTCCTGCATGTACCTGTTCTGGAGTGTAGGTTTTAGTTTCAACATTAGCTTTACCAGCAATAGCTTTGCCTGTTTTATGAGAACAATTAACTAAAAGAAATGTGGTAGCTACAAGCAATGCCAATGTGCAAATTTTCTTCATTAATAGAAATTTATGCAGTAAAAATAGTGTTTTAATTGTAGCCGAAATAAAATATGTTCTACTAACCTGACACTTAATT
>JBQCEX010000357.1:0-13440 GCA_051959855.1 Flavipsychrobacter sp.
GACCCTGTTGGAAATATCACCAAACAGGAGGATGCTGCCCAGCAAACGGTATACTTTAGCGGTGGCGTAGCAAGCCCTAACAATGATTATACCTACGACGCACTGTACAGGCTCATAGTAGCCCAGGGCAGGGAGCATGCGGGCAATAACGGTGCAGTGACCAATAATGACAGCTCACGCATGGGCATCATTCCCACCCCTGTGTCAGCAGCCGATACCGCAAAGATGCGCACTTACATACAGTATTACACTTATGATGCTGTAGGCAATATGCTGGAGATGAAGCATACTGCCACCGGTGGCGTTGGCAACTGGACCAGGGACTTTACCATAAGCGGCAGCAACAATAAAACGCTCAGTACCACCATTGGCAGCAATGGCACAGGCACTGAATCCTATACGTATGATACCCGGGGCAATATAACTGCAGGCTTCAACCATCTTAACACACTTACTTACAACGAGCTGAACCGCCTGGAAGTAGTAGTGGGCATAGGCGGTGCAGCCACTACCTGGTACCAGTATGACGCCTCAGGCGAACGTGTGCGCAAAGTAACCGTAGATGCCAGCAGCAATACTGAAAAGCGAAGACTGTATGACGGCCAGTGGGAACTCTACACTCATAAAACAGCCAGTACAACCGACCTGACAAGGGAAACCCTGCATGTTATGGACGACAAAGCAAGGATAGCCCTTGTGGATACGCCAACATTCAATACTACAGGCAGCGGAGAACGCCAGAACCTGCGGTACCAGTTCAGCAATCACCTGAGTACAGCCACCCTTGAGCTTGACTTTAATGCCGCCAATATCTCTTACGAGGAGTATTATCCCTTTGGCAGCACCAGCTTCCAGAGTGGCCGCAGCGCTGCAGAGGTGTCACTGAAACGCTACCGCTATACCGCCAAAGAACGGGACGAAGAAACAGGCCTCTATTACCACGGCGCCAGGTATTACGCTCCATGGCTGGGAAGGTGGATAGCCGTGGATCCGATAAATAATGAGACTTATAACCTAAGCAAAGGACAGCCGAACAAGAACATTAAACGGGACTATATTGAATTGACTGCTTCCTCCTATGAGTACTGTTATGCAAATCCAGTAAGATTTTCCGACCCTACTGGTGAGCAAGTACCTGCTGCCCTTCAAAAGGAAATAAATAATTTGGAGAAATATACACAAGACAAAATTGATCAAGTAAAGAAAAAAATTGATGATGTTAAGCAAATACCGGAAAAAATAAAAAAAACAGCCTCTGATAAAGCAGCGGATATAACTGATGCTACAGCATCAGCAGCATTAGCACAAACCGCTAAGGAAATTTATAAAGATGTAGGCAATATCAAAACAGAAGGCCAGAAGCAAGCAATTTTCAAAAAAGATGCAGACAAGACTGTAGCTATTCTTCTATATGAATTTGCAACCGGTACCGGAAAAGAGAAAAGAACTTTTGATTATAATACAAATCCATTTGTAAATAAATTTCTAGAAGGAAGAGTGCTCCCCGAAATTATGAAGAATTTTTATCAGGAAGTTCAGAAAGAGCATTTAACATATGAAAAGTTTAAAGAATTAGGTAAGGAAGGTAAATCTATAAAATTTGGATTATCATTTAGCCCTGATCAAACAAGCTTACGCGATTCACTAAAAAAACATCTTAACTCTAATTTAGCTCAATTCTTTATTGGTGGCGCGTCGATATCCGTTAAACCAGGTCAAAAAGATGGGACAATTATCGTCACAGTATCAAATGATACAAGTAGGCGTTCATTGCTTGTTCATCTTGGTGAAAATTATAAACGCACAGGCAATGATAACGAACAACAAAAACCATTATCAACAATTAAACAGGAATTAAGGTTTCAAATTACAATCGATCCATCCAAATTTTCGCAAAAATAAATTATTGTTATATTAGCAATATGAAACATCTTTTATTTGCATTAACAATAACTATTTTATTTGCTCAATGCAGTTCGACTATGAAAAAAGACAATATCGTGGGAAAGTATATAAATGACTATGAAAAAGGTGCAGTTCACTATGTTGAACTGTACCCGGATAGTACTTTTTTGCACTATTACAAGAGTAGTTCAGGCGAATTTAAAAATAAGGGAAAATGGACAGCCTGGACTGATGAAAACACTACAAAAATTTCTCTTAACGAATGGAAAAGCTTCGGTGAATTTAAGGAAGATGATTGCGTTAACGGATGTCTTAGACAAGTTACTTTGAAAAATGAGAAATTAGTTTTTAATATAGACCTGCCTGATGAGATGAACTTTAGAAAAATTAATAATTAAATAGCATAGTATCGACTGTTTAAGGTAAGAGTATATTCGTACTCTTACCTTTTTAATAATATAATTTTTAGAATCAGGTATCAAAAAATATCAGCACAATAAATCACCAATCTCTATGAAGCTATCTTCATTACTAATCTGCATTTTTTCTCTTTTAACTATGAACTGTAGTGCCCAGGGGAAATGTATAAAAGATGCTGCCTGGCGAAACACTTTAGATTATATTGGCCTTATCAATAAGGTAGAGCTTTGCAGGTATGACACTTCTAAAGAAGATTACAATCATTCATCTGATTACTGCAACCCATCTTTCTTTAATGTTTATCTGCTAAACAAGCCTCAGAAAGGAACAGGACATGAATTAATTTTAATTGAAGCGACCCATAATACTGGAACGGATGGGTATGATTATTATATTCTAGAAAGAACAGGCAATTCGATTGAAAAGCTGAACTATTTCAAAGGTTACCTGGATTGCATTAAGTACACTACCACCCAATATGCGGAAATAATTTTTTCTGCACCTACAGACAACGGCAAGGTAAAGATAAGTCTGGTAAGAAAAGGGAAGTATTATCACAAAGGTTCCATGTTGGATGTTGCCGGCACAGATGTCTCAAGTAGTAATAAGGCAAGATTATTAAAACAATATAATGAGGATAACGAATCACACTATATTGAGAAATGGATTGAATAACAATGATAATCTAATGTAATATTCTTAAACAAGTCCCTATAAAAGGGACTTGTTTTTTATAGATTACTTTATAATTTAGGATGTAACTCTAATACTATGATAAGACTACCAAAATCTATAAAATTTCTGCTCTTCTCAATGGCTTGCTTTAGTACCATCAGTTCTTTTGCCAAGGGGCCAGTCAGAATAATTTCCGGCCTTTACAACGATGGCCTAGCACTTAGCTATGATAGCTCAGATAATTTGATTACCGGGTATATCTATGTAAAAGCTGAACCACCTGCCAATTATGGGAGCTGCGACCTTTTCTTTAAGGCAAAGTTTTCCGGCAGCGATAAGATGGATATATCCATATATCAACCAGGTTCAAACTTTGAAGTTAGCGAAGGCACACTTGAATTAAAAGGTAAGTCAGAGGTAATTATCCAGACTAAAAACATGCTTATGCCTTGCCAGGCACAAATAGATCTTAAAGGAGGAGAAAGTTTCGAATTTTCGCAAAGGAAATCTTTTTTAAGAATTTCGATAATTAAAGTTGATAAGCAACATTTGTATGATCAGGCTAATGAGAGTACTCCTTCAAAAGCCTATTTAGTAAAATATGATCCTGTAGAAGTGATTAGTGAAAAAGGCGATTGGGTTTTGATAAAGTATCTCAAAAATGAGAAAATAGAAAAGTGGCTACCTAAAGCTTCGATTCTTTGACACGCAACATCTTTATTAAGCCCTTCTTTTGAAGGGCTTAATTTTTGAAAATAATCATGGTAAATAAATAATTTTATATAGGCTTTAATTCTATGAAATTTACCAGTATAATTTTAATGCTGCTTTGCACAACAACAGGTTATTCAATCAACAAGAACATTAAATTTAGAAAGTATCTTTTATTTATTATCTGTATAGCTTGCATGAATTATCATGCAACAGCCCAATCCAGGCAAATACCTGATACGTTATTAGGCGAATATATTGCGTATCGTTATGTAGATCTTCCGGTTGTAGCATTAAGTTATCAGGATGCTAAGTTACTTCTTGGAAAAAAAATGGTCATTCAGAGAAATAGGATCATTGTCTTTAATGATACCTTAACAGATGTTTCATATACCATAACTAAATCTGACCAAATTGATTTTTTCAGAGCATATAGACATTTTGATTGGCGAAGGCTTGGAATAAAAGAAGATTCTATAGACGTATTATCTGCAAACAACACTTTTCATGCGCCTGTTGATGTTGTTCTTGCAAAAGAAGATTTTTTCGTAACAGAATACAAAGGGTTTTATTTTTTATTTCATAAAAAGAAATATACCCATGGAAGATCTTCGTTGAAAAAGATGCATCAATTGAACTGAGCCGATAAAAGGCAAATAATCCAATGATTTTATTAAGAACGAAGGTATCAAACTTCGTTCTTTTTTTATTTAGATTATCATTTCAGCGTTTCTTGCAGATAGGTTGCATATCACCATAGTTATTTTATAGCGATAAAATTATTTATTGTTATAAAGCTAAACGAATGTCACTTTCAACAATCTTAAGCGCTATTGGTACTATATGGCGCGAGTTATGGGGTAAAATGCCCGACGATTATAAACAGGCTACCGAAGATGCCATTAATGGGCTTAACACAGCTAAGGCCTTTCTTACAAATCCGCTGGTTATAAGCATAGCTGCACTGTTTCCCAAGGGTATAGGCGGTATAGTTGATACCGCATTAGTTAATGTTATTAATAAAGTTCTTCCGGAGCTGGAAATAGGTAAAGACTGCGAAGCCGCCCTCCAGGCATATATCATTGCCCACCCTGCTGCTAATGAGCAGGAGAAAGCTACTGTTATTTTACAAACCATTATTCAAAATATCGGCAAGCTGCCAGCCTCATGGCAGGATAAGCATTGGCTTGATATTGCAGTAAGTATCCTCATTGCAATTCTGGGCATCACCAAAACAGAGGCCAATACGTTGGTTAGCCTAAGTTATGCGCAAATGAAGAAAACAAATTAGCACCGTTTTTTGGTTTTTTTAGAATAGGGGGACTGCATTATTGCAGTTCCCTTTTTTATTGCACATCCATTGCTTGCATAGACCCTACTTTGCCGGGTACTTAATCCCTTTAATATGGAACAATATCAATATAGCGAAACTGCATTTGTAAAATTGCCTGATACATTTAAAAACAACACACACGCGCAGCATATTGGCGCTGCTGATTTAAATGAGATAATAAATGTCACAGTCAGACTGCGAAGAAAAAATCCGATTGATGATCAATTAATATATACTGGGAAAATTCTAACACATGAACTATATGCGCTAGAATTTGGCGCAGCAGATGAAGATATAAGAAAGGTAGAAGAGTTTGCACACAATTTCCACCTGACGGTGCTTGAGTGCCATAAGGCCAAAAGGCTCGTTATGCTGCGTGGAAAGGTGATGGATTTTCAAAAGGCTTTCCAGGTGCATTTAGCACATTATCGCCATGAAACAGGTACTGAGTTCAGGGGTAGGGTTGGGCATATTCATATACCGCAATGTCTTGTATCCATTATAGAAGGTGTTTTTGGGTTAGATAACAGACCTCATGCAAAACCAATGTTCCATTATGCCCGTCAGCATGGCAGGTTTGCTTTTCATTCAGAAGGGAGCGGATATACGCCGGATGAAGTAGCAACCATATATGGTTTCCCCAAAGGGGTCAGCGGTGCCGGTGAATGTATCGCAATTATAGAATTAGGGGGAGGCTATAGGGTACAGGATTTACAGAGTTATTTTAAAAGGTTAAATCTTCCTGTCCCGGTTATCTCTGCAGTGTCAGTAGATACAGGCCTCAATGTGCCGGGTGCAGTAAATAGTTGCGATGGCGAGGTAATGCTCGATATTGAAGTAGCGGCAGCTATAGCTCCCGGAGCTAAAATTGTGGTTTACTTCACAACCAATACTGATAAGGGCTTCCTTGATGCCATAACAACGGCGATACATGACACTAAAAATTGCCCTTCGGTAATATCTATTAGCTGGGGTTCTGCTGAACCTAACTGGACCTTGCAATCTTTAAATTCTTACAACGAGGCATTTAAAACGGCGGCCTTACTAGGCATCACAGTCTGCGTGGCATCAGGCGATAATGGCTCTGCTGACGCTTTTTCAGATGGCAAAGCGCATGTTGATTTTCCTGCCTCAAGTCCCTATGTGCTGGCTTGCGGTGGCACCTCCCTGGTAGCTGCAAATAACCAGGTAGTATCAGAAGTTGTATGGCACAATGCTGATGGAACAGCTACTGGTGGTGGCGTAAGTGAAATATTTCAGTTGCCTGCGTACCAGCAAAATGCAGGTGTGCCATTATCGCCCAATAACAAATTTACAGGCAGGGGCATTCCTGATATTGCCGGTAATGCAGATATGCACACAGGATATAAAGTGTTGGTAGATGGCGAAGACATAATATTGGGCGGCACAAGTGCGGTAGCCCCCTTATACGCAGGCCTGATAGCACGTATAAACGAGCTGAAAGGCCGCCGTGTGGGATTTATAAATCCAGTTTTATATAGTACGCCTGCACTTTGCAGAGAAATACTGCAGGGTAATAATATTACAGCTTCAAATGGTATGGGCTATACAGCTAAAAAAGGCTGGGATGCTTGTACTGGTCTTGGCGTATTATCAAGCCTGTGATAATATGCTATTGTTCAGGCTGCTTGCATATAGACTGCAAAGCAGTATTGTTACTTCGTACTAAATAAGAATCAAATTATGATACAGTTCATTATTCAATTTATTGAGAGAATCAAATCAAGCTCACCGATTTTTTTTATAAAGCTTAGAAAGGGCTTGATAATTCTGGGAGCGTTTATAGTTTGTGTGCAGACATTGCTGAATATAGGCATATTCCATACAGATGATGCAATGCTGAAAGTGTCTAATAGTGTTTGCACGCAGGCGTTAGTGGTGCTTGGTACGGTGACGGGCGTTTCTTTTCTCCCTACTGCTGATCCGCGCCTGATGGATAAGCAAACAAAACAAAATGTTATTCAGCATGAGGTACAGCAACATGCTTGTCCATTTAGAAATAGTGAAAACAAATGTGATTGGATGGATATTATATAATTATGATTATACATAGGGTTTTATGGGACATTGCAACTGATATTATCACTGGCATTTCTGAAAAGCTAACTGTTATTACCATTTTAGGATTATTCTTAAGCTATTTCATGAAGGAGCTAAAGGCGGTTCAAAGACTAAGGGATTTTGATAAAAAAGAAAGCAATAAAAAGTTTGAAGAAATATTTGAACGACAAATCGAGCTTGAAAGAAAAAACATTGAGGCAATTGTTAAACAATGTGATACTAACTCACGGCTGGCAGATGCAATAAATAAATTAACTGAAAGAATAGAAAAACTTCAAAGATGAGTATTGACAATAATGTTCTTCAGAATGCCAACATTAAGGCATTTCTTGCCGCTATAAGACACGCTGAAGGCACTAATGGCACAGATGGATATAGAATAATGTTTGGTAATAGATTGTTTGATTCATTTGACGATCATCCGCAGCAATATTTTACTTACCGCAACCTTGCAGGAAAAACATTGCGTACTTCAGCCGCTGGAGCTTACCAGATTGTGTACAGCACTTGGTTCAGACTAAAAAATAAGCTGCTGCTTCCTGATTTTTCCCCTCACAGTCAGGATATTGCTGCAATAGAGCTGATCACTGAAGAAGATGCTTTGCAGGATATTATTGCAGGCAGGTTTGCTATCGCAGTAGCCAAAGTCAATAAGATTTGGGCTTCGTTACCAGGTGCTAATGCCAACCAGCCAGAGCACCCGCTTGTTCAGGTGGAGGATTGGTATATTAAAGCGGGCGGTAAAATTGCTGCTTAATGCTATGAAGCGCCCATTTAGGGGCGCTTCATAATTTATGGTTTAGTTTTTATAATTTATATTTCAATAGTAATTGCTGGGCTACTTTATGTATTTCATTTGCTAGTGATGCCGGTTGCTGCACTTTTACATTGCTTCCAAAGCTTAAGAGCATACTGATCAGTTCTGGATTTATTATCAGCCTGAGTTCTATTTCTATTTGCCCGTCGTCATACGCATGTATTAACCTTTGTGAGTGGTGTAGCGGCATTGTTTGAATATAGGGTGCCAGGTCAGCAGAAAAAAGTAAGGATATATGCTCTACCGCGCTTTTTTCCGGCAAAATTGTAATTCCTATTACATCTCTGAAATAATCTTCACACTTATTAAATACATCCATTGCGTATGGCAAATTAGAAACACGAATATCCTTCATGCGGTCAAGGGCGTATATGCCTATTTTCTCTTTCTCCTGTGCATAGCCAAGCAGGTACCAGCGGTTATTATATTCTTTTAAGAGATAGGGGTGTATATGCCATAGCCGTGGCTCAGTCGCATGGAACGATTGGTAATTTATTTTTAAGACGGTTTTACGAATAATTGCATAATATATATCCTCAAGGTTTTCCATGCCAAATTCACTTGGCGAGCTTTGAAAAGAAATTATAGCTCCCTCTGCTTCACATTTAAAGTTGTAACGGCTCTCCAGTCGCTTTAATACTTCGGCCATCTCGTCGGCTATTGTAAACCCTTTTATTTGCTGCAAAAAATTTAATACATTGTTTAATTTCGTAATGTCGTCTTCAGCTATAGGTATGTTTTTAATAGAAAAGCTTGGATCATCGTATTTATAAAAGTAATTACGTCCTTCTTTATACATTTCTATTGGTGCCCCATATTCCGATTGCATGTTTTCCAGGTCATATCTTAGTTGACTGTTTGATATTGACGTTTCTTCTCCATAATGAAGTTCTAAATGTCTATTTACATATAATAGGAGGATAGCCTTAGACCATTTCCGTTTTGTATTTCTAAGGCATTCATCAATGATTTCAAATCGGTACCTGGCTGCTTTATTAACTGGCATAGTGATGGTATTTCTGCAAAGATACATTTGTCAAATATTTTGACAAATAATGTGGACAATTCCTTTTTTCTTGACTAGGCAGCCTCATTTATTTCTATGGTAATTTATTATAATAGTAAATAAGGATCAATATCAATACTATGTAATTAGTGTTAATTAATATCAATTAGCTTGATTATAATAGTTTTAACAATAAAATATATTCATATATATTGACATGTATTATTATTTAAAAATTCAGTAATTCACTTGGTGTGATATTTCTGTAAACCAGAAATATTGTATATTAGTCGTTGCCTTGATATATTAGGATATTTGACATTTCATGTATGGCGATAAAATTCATGATATAATTAGTGTATCGCTGTACGTGATATATTGACATCTAATAATTGGTGAAACTGGTAGATGCGTGAGACGAAAAATCTGCAATGCATGCACTTGGTATAATACATGTTATTACAATCTCAATTTATCTGGTATTGAGAAAAGATTAAACAAATTTGCCTCATTATATGAATCCAACATCCTTTGCAAATACTGCAAGTTGGGTTCTGGTTTTTAAGTGCAGCTTTTCAGCTAAAGAATTTTGATAACTCTGAACAGTTCGGGGACTTACTTTAAATAATCTGGCAATTTCTTCATAGCTAAGGCCAGTCACACATAACTTTAGAAACTCTATTTCCTTGTCTGTTATTTGGGGAAAGCCTTTAGTGTCTTTTTTACTTAAGCGGATGCCAGTTTCCGGATTATAAAAATAATATTCATTGTTAAAGACCGCCCGAATAGCATCCTCCATGATTTTTGGACTGCAATTTTTTATGAGATAGCCATCTGCGCCAAGCAATGTAACTCTTTGCCTGACGAACTTTTCGCTTAGCATTGTTAAGATAATTACACCTACATGCGGCCATTTATTTTTTATTTCCCTAAGGGTTTTATAGCCATTCATTATTGGCATCTGGATATCTACCAAACAAATATCAGGCAATGGACCTGAGGTGAGGTTATCAATAAGATCCTTTCCATCAGCCGCTTTGATAATTACGGAAAAGTCGCTTATTGATTGGAGAATCTGATAAAGGCCTTCGCGTACTAATTCGTGATCTTCTGCGATTGCAAGCCTGATAGGAAATGATGGGTTTACTGAAATTGTTTGGTTCACACACTACAATTTACAATCTCAAATTTAGCATAACTGCACAATAAATGCATTATATAAATATGAACGCAGCGCATTTCATATATAGAAAATATATTTTTAAAACACCGTAATATTACTATATGACGACTAGAAAACGGTCTTTACTTTTGATTTACACCTTATGAATTATACACTATGAAAGCAGTGTGCAAGTCTATATGTCTGCTTTACTGTTTACTTATATATATTACTCCGGCATATTGTCAGGAAATAACTTCTTTTAAATTACATACAGATTTCCTATATCTTAATAGAGATAGCAAGTCATTCCAGAATGTTTTTTACGCGGCTGATAGCAATTTCAAGGGAGCACTTAGTTTGCAATGTTTCCTAATGCAACCCAATGGGGATAGCATTCTTTTATATTCTAAAAAGAAGCTCCCCGTATATTTTAAAAGCGGAGTTAATGATTTGCTTTTAAACTATAATGAGAAAGATAATAATACCTATTTGTTTCCCGCATTTTACAGCGTTTTAAAACATGTAGGTTTTATCCCACCTGGAAATTACAAGACATATATTACAGTGCAGGTCAGCGATTTTAATTTCAAACAGGTAATTACAAACAATATTGACAGCAACCTGAAAGTTAATTCGCCGATACATAAAGATGTGAACCATGCTTTATCAAGCAAACAAAAATCTTTTTTGGGATTAGGTTTTGGTTCACACCTGAGTGGTATACCGATGGGGAAAGCACTGAAAAATGCCCACCACAAAATAGAACAGGTTTCTAAAATGCGTGGACTTACCCCGGTGCAAGTACATGCTAATGGAACTGATTATATAGATTTTTATTACCAGGACTGGTATGTAGGCAGGTATAAGGCACAAAGGAATGAAACTGTTACCCAGCAAATAAATGCTGAACAGAACGAATTAAGTGGATATGCGGGTGGCCTGGCCGTTAACGATTTGGATAATCATCCATCGCTTTTTTCTCAGTTTCGGGATCTCAAAAAAGAAAAAAAAGACAAAGAAGAACTAAAAGGCGAATTGTCGCTTAGCGGTAATTTTAGTAATGGCCAGGAGCCATATTCAGATCAGGATGATAATTATTATGAGCTAAGAGGCAGTGTAGAAGTTCCGGTAGCAGGAATGCCTGTAGAGCTTGAAGGTTTGTATACTTCACAAGACGCTCATCGACAGGCGAAGGCTAGTTATTTCCACGTTCATTACGATACTGATAAGGCCAAGAACGATCTTTCCAATTTGCTTTCGCAATATAAGGAGAAGTACCAGCAGACTGTGTCTAAAGGAGCTGGAATAGATATGATTTATGGCAGCGCTTTAAATAATCTTCAGGCGCAGAAAAGTCAGCTGCAGACAGAGTTGCAAAAGCAACTTGCTATACAGGATATTTCAAAGCCCGGTATAAATATTGACAGCCTTAAACAGTCAGCCACACAAAATGCACTTAGCAGAACGAAAGATAGCAGCAGTTCAATGACGGGAAAGAACATAAAATCTGTGACAGATGATGAGCAGAAAATAAAAGATTCTGTAAGTAGGTTTTACAACAGTGTACAGGAAAGATATAATAAGTTGCTTGCCATAGAAAAGGCTATAGATAAATATACCCAGCTGTTACAACAATATAAGAATACTAATTATTTCGATTCCGCACTTGCCTACCAAAAAATAAGGAATATTAACGAAACAGAGGATCTTACTTATAAGCAGCTTGCTAAAAAGGCTGATAACCTGCTGCCGGAGGGGAAAGCAAAAAGTTTTGTAAGTGGTATTACGAATTTCGATGCAGGCAGCTTTCCAATGTATACATCCAAATTTACAATGGATGGTCAGAACCTTAAGGGCCTGAATTTTGGATATGATCTTGGTTTTTGTCAGGCTGGTTTTACGTTAGGCAAAACCCAATATATCGGGCCCGATGGCAGTATAGATCAATATACTACGTATTCAGCAAATGCATTTTTTAAACCAGCTAAAAATCAGAAAATTGGCTTGGTTTATTATGGTTATACGCCAAGCAAACAAATGTTATCAGGAGACTTCTTTAAGGATCTACCCATAGCAACGCCAACATTTACCAGCCCCGTACATATTGTTTCATTAGACTATGACGCTAAATTGTCGCGCTTCGTAATGATTAACGCAGAAGCTGCTACATCGCAAAACGATGCATCATCCGGTAACGGCAGTTTTTCAGCTGCTGATAAAATGGCTTATAACTTTGATGTGCAGGCAAGCATACCCCGAACATATATAACTATTGACGGTAATTACAGCAAAGCAGGAAGAGATTTTCAAAATAATTCATTGCCTATTTCTCCAGCTGGAACAGAACAATATCAATTAGACGCGCAGGGCGATTTTTTTAGATCTTTTTTGAGCCTTGGTATTGAGTATGATTATATACTACAGAGCAACTTTGCAAGCAGCGGAGGCAATAAGAAATGGGGTTTTAATGTGCAGACTCATTCGAGAAAATACCCTTCACTTGCATTTTCGTACAAACCTTATACCACATTCAGATCTTACACTGATACACTTTCTATTGCTCAGCGACAGCTTATCGGTTCTGTATGGAGCGGCAAAGCAAGCTACCAGCTAAAACATCACGATGGAACCGCATGGCGATTTATGCTTCTATATAACAAAAGCAGCAGCTCGATGGATACAACTAAATATGGTACAGACCTCCTACAGGCAACCTGTATGTATTCTACCAAAAAGCTAGTGCTTTCGCTTTCTGGTGGAAATATGCAAATGTCTGGTGCACTCAATACCGGTATTGTAACAACGCCTAGCCAAATGCATTTTATGAGCGTTTCTGCAAACTATATTCTAAATAGACAAATTGCATTAAGTGGTGGACAGGACTTAGGTTTTGCAAATTTTGGCTTTTGTCGTTATGCTATAAATGGCGGGGTGCAATATCGACTTAATAAGCTGCCTTTAATGCTTCAATTTAATCTGCGCTATAATGATTATGAGTTGAATCCTGAAGATGGTTGGAAAAAGCTTTATAGTGGGAATGTAGAGTTGACCTGGCAATTTAAAACAACAGTACAGCAAAGAAATAATTAGATAATCTGAATTATATGCAACATAAAATTTTCAGCCGGCTTAAGACAATACTGCTAATGGTATTTGCTCTTGTGTCTTTAGCTCCGGCTAATGCACAGCAAAGTATTATAGTTAACCTTGGTGCCATAGACGGCGTAGATATTACTCCTGACAATATTTTTAACTATCAGGTGCAGGCTGGTGCATCAGCAAATGTGCAGATAACGGGAACTATCCGTTATCGTAATAACGCAAGC